>CAZGMU010000058.1:0-16854 GCA_964526975.1 uncultured Planctomycetaceae bacterium | reverse complement strand
CTGGCGTGACACAAAAAGATTTACAGGCCCACGGCTGGCTCCGTGGCAATATCTCGCTCCGATGATTCTACTTGGTCGCCTCGTCCGAACTCTCCGGCTTCTCCTGATCCGCCTTCTGTTTCTCCAGCTTCTCTCGTTCCGCCCGAAGGTGGTCCTGATAGGCTTGGAGGGTTGCTTCGTGAAGCGTCATTCCCTGCTTCATCAACACCCCGATCGGATGGAGCTTCTTGGGTTTCTTGAGACTCTTTTTCGAGCCGTTGGAATTGCTCATCTTCGTCTCGCCGTTGTTGCTCGACGTATTCAGGATGGCGTTCGATCGCCTCTTCCAGGTAATCATCCGGGCGGCGGAGCTTTTCTTCAAGCCCTTTTGCGCCGTCCCGCATCATCTCGAATAGCCCCTGGGCAATATTCCCATTACCGATGGAACTGGCGTAGCTGGCCAGGGCGGGTGCGGTTTCCTCGATTTGTTGGGCTGCGGTGTCCAGGGTGCGGAGGTAAGTCAGGTCGCCGGCACGCCGCTCGGCCAGCCGGGCCTGTGCAGCCATGCGTGGCGAGATCCATGACTTATACTCAGCAATTACGTCATTCAGATAGGCATTGCTGTTGGTGGCATACCATTCCGTCTCGTCCACGATGTCCTTGCGGTCGCGTGGATCGAGGCTGGCCAAGTAATCGACATGCTCTTGCGGAATGTCGCCGCGATTGGCGCGGCGCTTCATCGTGCCGAATTTCCGATTGAGGGCCGCTGTCTCGGCCGGTGTTAGTTCGGGCGCAGTCGAGCGAACGATGGGATTCGGCTCCGCGTCGTCAGTGACAAAGCTCGGTAAGCTGGACTCCGGCAGGTGGTCCGCAATCGGCGAGCTCGCGTCAAGCTGCGCAGCAGGGAATCGTTCTCGCACATAATCCCAGGCATCGCGCAGGTAGTTTTCGGCTCGGCGAGCGACGTCGCGACCGTTGATTTCAGCCGTCTGGCGGACGACTTCGCCGAAGTCTTTCACGCCGGCTTTGGTAAACGCGGCGACGAGTCGGGCCGCGGCGGCCATCAACTCGGGGTCTTGGCGGGATGGCTCGTCGCCCGGTTCTTCGCTGAGCCGGATGTCGGGATTCGCCGGATCGAACGTCCCCCGGTTGCCGGTGGCGGATTTGATTTGCGCGGGATCGAAAACTATGTAGCTGTCGCCATCTTTCTCTTTGGTTCCTTCGTGCAAATTCTTGTAAACGATTCCATCGTATCCAGCTCGGGCAAGGGCTTCCGCAATGTTTTCGCGCTGCCGCCGCTCCTGTCTCCGGTAGTTTTCCGCCATGTCCGCGGTTTCAACTCTGTATGGAGAATTTTCGACTTTAATCCCATGCTTCGACAGTGCATCGGAAACAGTCTCAAAATCCCACCGATTCAGGTCGGGTAATTGCAATGGGTTTTTGATCGCCAGGTAAACTGCGAGAACCCTTCCTCCGCTGCGTTTTGCAAAATCATTTGCTTGGGACCGCGAGCCAAAATGCGCCCCTAAATCATTTCCCCCAGTTGTGTCAAACACGTCAAAATCAGCATCAGCACCCGTCCCGTGGTACACCACCTTGGGCGTGCCGTCGGGATTGGTGACGGCAGAAGATTTGACTCCGAATATGCCACGGAGTAGAGTTTTAATGGCTCCAGCAGATGCGCCGGAAAGCCCCCCAGCCTTCTTGGCTGCATCGGCTCCGGTCTTGAACGCATCTTGCTGGAGCCCTTCTCGCAACCCGACTTCGTGCAGGTAGAATCTTTGTGAGTTAGGGTCTTTGTGAACTACGGCAACGGCTACGTAGTCTTGCGATGCCATTCGGATGGGCGCGCCAAGAACAAACCCCTGGTACCGTCGCCCCTTCCAATCTGGATCGCGAGCGAGAATCATCCCCTTCTCAATGACGCTGGGCACCGCCGCAAACGCGGCGGCCTTATTGCGTCCGATGCCATGCGACAGGGAATCCCGAACGCCGCGCTCGTCGAGTGCTACCTCGCCAAGCTGCGGATTGACGACAGTACCGCCATGCTCTTTCTGAAACCACGCGGCAACCTGTTTCGTGAGGGGGACAGGTGATTTTTTGAATTCGTTCCCGGTGAGTTCGACTACCGGCTCATCCTCCAGGAACCGCTTATGTTTGGCCGCCTCCCAATCCCCGAACCATCGCTTGAACCACGGCGAGCGAGTGCCCTGCTCGCGCCATGCCTTCCGCGCTGCTTCTGGGCCGTCGCCTTCGCTCAGCAGCACATCGTCGCCCGGCCGCGACTTCACCAAATCGCCAAATTGCTTTGCCAGTTCGCGAGCCGCATTTAGAGCAACTTCTTGCTTCGCCGCAGTGGGCTTGAGGCCCTTGGTTGCGGATGGCGATTCTGCTGGTCGTATCGGCCCAAAGTTTGCCGCCTACCTCATTGATGGTCGAAACAGGCGACACTGTCCGGTTAGTGCGCTGACGCAAACTATTTCCCGGCCACTTGTGCGAGCTTCGCCAAGCCAAGGACGATAAAGCCTAGCCTTATCGTTGTGATTAGCACAAAATTGGTGCTCACTCTGGTGCCTGCTCTGACTGCCGATAAAACGCCATCGCCCAACGCTTTGGCTGCCACTCACCGGAGCAGCCATAGGCATGTACAGGTGACGATCGCTGTCACACACCGTTATTTCAGATGAACCGGTCCCATCGCCGATTCTCCAAAAAGTCCGAACAGCGACGACGCAAGCACATCCGCTTCGGGATCCATACGAGTCTGATCGAAGGCCTTTCCAAACGCACCGTCAGCGTCAATTAGATAGAACCCGTACCAGCCTGACGTAAGTATTGGGACGCTAATGGGCACTTCCAGCGTGATAGGACCGCGGTGACGAGGAAGCAAGGTTACTGTGCCTGGCCACCCCGGTATGTCCTCGGGTTCTTGTTGGGCATTTAGTTTCCACGCGGCCAGTATCAGTCTCTTACCTTGCAATTCTGGGTCCAGCACACAACCAATCACGGCGTGGCATTTCACATCGCAGGGGATTTGGTCGTCGGGGATGATGACGCAGTCGAAGATGTCATCAAAGACTAGTGATTCGCCTACAGTGCGTATGTTTTTGCAAATCAGAAAGAAGCGAAAGAGTTTGCGCATCGACCCTGGCAGCAAAAATACTGCCCTCCTTGAACTGGTGGCAAGCATCGCAGTCGCTCTAGAAATTCAAAAAGCGACCCTGATCGCAGCCAGCCTCCTACGTCCGAAACGTCTCTGCGCACGGAGCGACAGCGAGCAAATGCCAGCGATCAGGGCCAAGGCGACCAGAATGCCGATGCCGTTTTTACACCTCAGCCAGGCGACGCGCACACGTCCGAAACGTTCCCGGTTATTAGCCGGGCGCCTCTTGCAGCTGACTGAGGGTTTTCGCTGTCCAATCCTTTTGAGTAGTGCTGCTGTTTTACCGAAGGTTCGCCTTCGCGAGGAATAATTGCAGCACACTACGCATTCTACAGCGGCAAGTATTATTGACGAACGACTTCGGCTGCTACATATTAACGAGCGTCGGCAACTTCGCCGATCGGGCTTCTAACCCGCAGGACAATCTGATGTTTCGTAACAGAGCCACCAGGCTCGGTAGCTTGTGCGCGTGTTTGAGTGTTGATCCGCGAAGGCGGGGAGCAAGGCATGCGCGGGGGCCCTGCCCCTTAGAAGCGAGTTACCGGGCTTGGTGGCTTTTTGCATTGCGCGCATCGGATTGGCAGGAGCGGCCCTGCCCGTGAGGGCCGCTTTCTTCCTCTGCGGCGCGCAGGGGAGTTTATCTATGGTCCGCACCGATCTGGAGCAATCGCTCCATCGCCTGGCCAACTACGTCGAATGTCAGTTGGTCGATCTGGTCCACCTTTGTGTCGCTGAAGGGCGCATCGAAGTTGTGCCACCCATTGCCTGGAGCGCCGGCCGCTTCGTCGAATCACTCCGCGAACTTCGCGACGGCAAGGAAAGGGGTGAGGTATGAGCGAGCATCTAACAAACCTGATCGATCGATACGTCGATCGTAGAAACGAGGATCGGCCGATCGGTCGCGAACTGTCGTCAGAAACAAAAGCTTGTTACGTACATATCGCAATGGCCCTCCGGGCCTACCTTGGAAGAGAGCCGACTATCAATGATTTGACCCACCATCAGGTAAACGCTTGGCTCGGGGACCTTCTGAAAACGGGCCGGTCAGCCTACACGGTTAAATCCTACCGAACCCGCGTCCTTGTTCTAATGCGCTTCGTAAAAAGTGAAGGTAGGATGTCGAATGCGGAACCGGATCGAGTGCGGCGTATTCACTGCGACCGCTTGGAGATAAAAGGGTACGGCACAGGCGCAATGCTGCAACTATTGAATGCAGCTGCGGAAATGAAAGGGGTAGTGAAGCGGACCGGAATCAATAGACGAATTTACCTTGTTTCCATGTTGTTGTTGATGTGGAACATCGGTTGCAGAATTGGAGACATTAAGACCATCAGGGTTAGCAAGTTCGATTCCACGGGGCGGCTTTGGGTATTTGAAAACAAGACCCGAAAAAGCCGATGGCATCGCTTGCACCCAATCACCCGCGATGCGATTGCAGCATGCATTGCCGCTGCCCCTGCCCGCGAGTTTATCTGGCCAGGATACAGCAGCAGAAATATTTGCCGGATGTTTGTGGAGTTCGCCAAGGCTGTTGGGGTTGGCGGTTCGTCGAAGTATATTCGGCGAGGTTCAGCTTCGGCGTTTGATCGCTTAAGCCCAGGTCAAGGATGGCGCTTTCTCAACCATTCCGATCCGCGTGTCTTCGAGCAGCATTATCGGGATGCCGAGTTATCGGGCGATGATCAACTCATGCCGCCTGCGCTGCCGTGCAGCGAAGCAATAGTGCGGCTTTGCAATCCGCAAGTTAACAAACCGGCCCCGAAGCGCAAACCATCATCGCCTAGCCGTCCGACGTATAGCTCACCGGCCGTCGTGCCTCTTGCGGAGGCGGCGAAGGATGCGCTATCGCAACATCCATTTACCGATGCTCACTTAGCAGTAGTCGTTAGCCATTTATCGGCAATTGGCATCACCCAACGGCAGCTCGCCGAATGGTGGGGAGTAGCCTTTAAGCGCTACCAAGACTTTCGCTATGGCTATCGTCAGATAACGTTGCAAGCCGCCGATCGACTCCGGCGGGCATTCATGTTGCCAACGCAGGCAGTCGCCTGTGAGGGTCCGATTCCGCTGGGCAGTTTAGCGGCGACTCCGGACATTGCCGAACGACTTGCGGCCAAGCAGTTCGAAGCAGCCGAGTTGAAAGCGATCTGCAGTTACATCAAGCAAAGCCTTGGAATTACCAAGCAACAGTTGGCAATAAGCATCGGTGTTTTTCCAATGAACCTGCACCGGATGGAGCACGGCAGAATGCCTGTAGCCAATGAGGTACAAGCAAAGCTCCGAGGCCTGTTCGACTTGAATGAATCGGATGCAGCGTGACTTCAGTAGCTGCACCCCGGCGGGCAGGGCCGGGGGCAACCTTCAAGAAGGGAACTCGAAAGGGGCGGGGGAAAGCCGCAGATAATGTGCAACGGCTCTCGAAAGAGACGGCCCGCGCCCTGACGGAGCTACAGCCTTACTCTGTCAATTGTGAGCTCAACCAGTGCCGTGAGCGAGTCCGGGTGTGGCTGGGAGATACTCGCCGACTGCACAACAACAATATCAAGATGAGGTATCGCGACCCTACAACTCGAAAGTTGACCACGGTGACAACAGGCACGAAGGACGTACTTGAAGCAGAGCGCCTTGCCAAAGAACTAGAGGCCCGCCTCCGCACGGTCGCCCAGCAACTCGCAACGGCGAAAGGACCTCGGACCGAGGCCGACTACTTCGTATTTCCCGGCGCACAGCGAGCATTCGCCAGTGCGCCATGGGAATTGTATTACCACTTTAAGAAGATTTTGAGGGGCGCCGGCCTACCCCACGATAGCCGCTCGATGTTCCATCGCCTCCGGCGAACTCATGCCACTCACTTGTATTTAGCAGGCGGTGCCCCAACTTCCTCGCTATGCCACGAAAGCGAAAAGATGACACGGGACTGCTATCTCGATCCTCGATTCACACAGAAGGCACATCCGTCTGACTTGCTGCGCGATGGCATCTTCCGGCGGATGAGTCGAGGTATTCGACACATGATGAAAGCAGTCGGGATCATTTAACAGGAGATACTGCGATGCAAAATATCCTCACTAAATTGATGGACAGGAAACCCGAGCCAGTCACGCGCGCAACTACCCTGTCCGCTAGATTGCCGGCGATTACACTCGCCGAACTGGAGCTTCAACGTATTAAGGAATGCTTGGAGGACCACAATGGCAACCGAACCCATGCCGCAAGAGCGCTGGGTGTTTCAATAAGGACATTGCAGCGGAGGTTGCTCGAATACGAGCAGTTAGGGAAGCATTTATGCGATCTCGGCCTTGCCAGAGGTAGAACTAGGCATCGAGAGTAAAAACATCGCCACCGTTGCGCACGAGGTTCTCACCGAGGTCGGGAAGCTGCTAAAGGTGGTCGAGATCGCGGTGCGGATGCGTGAGAAGGGCTACCGACCAGACTACAAACCCGAGGCCATGGTGTCGGCCGTGCGGAGATGTTTCGGAACTATATGGGGCAGTTTAAGCGGGATGAGCAGGGCGGTTAGCGGTAAAACGGAGACGGTAAATGATCACAGCAAGTAAGCTGTCTTGGCGGCATGATAGCATGGCTAGTTAGGACTTACCGTTATTTTCGTCAAATCCGCAACTACCTATACGCTCCCCGACTGGCTGTAAGTCCTGTTGTAGTAATGACTTTTACTGTGGCAATCGCCTTATTAAAACTCGGAGTGAGACCATTTCTTCTCGTTGACCCGCTCAGATCCCGACGATACTATTGAACTAAATCGACCCGCGAGCCGAACTGTCGCCCTAGTGCGTGCGTGCCCTGCAAAGGGATAGGCCAGCGGGTTTTTTATGCGCTATGGGTATTGGGAGATACCCCACTCTTTGCGCTGGATCATGTCTCTATAGTCGCTTCGGCCCACTTTATCTGGGTGAAACGATCTCGCGACCGCACCGCAAACCATATCTGCAAGTTGAAGCAGGTTGTTTCCATGCGATTCGACGCTCTTTACCGAATTGATGACGTTCCTACTAAACTCCTTATTGAGATCATCCTTTAGCCGGCGCGACATCATCTTGCGAAACATACTGCTCCCGGTCTTGTCGATTACAACTTTGGCGCTTTTGATTTTTTCTACGTGCTGTGCAAATGTTGTAAGCACTGCCCAGTGTAGAAAAGGCCGCTGGAATCCGGATATCCTTGCTTTGTCAAATACAATACCGAAGTAGCTGAAATCAAACTTGCACACCTCGCGGAAGAAACGCACTCTCTGTTCGTGACTGCATCCGCAGAATTTGAATTCTTTTCGAACACGGAGTTCTCCCTTCAATTCTTCAATCTTGTTGTAGCAGTCAGTCACAACTGTCTTCTGGCTGAACACTACGGTAGTGACTGCAAAGAAAGGCGATGACCCAGAGCCAATTTTCATGCCCATGCAGCCGGACTCATCAACATAGGCCCACATTTCATCTGACATTGGCGGGTCCATCCTAGCGCCGCCCGGGGATGTGGCCCGGGCGGCACAGTAAGTTACTTGGGTTTTCTCTTTTTCGTTTTCGAGTCGGCATCCGTACCGGCAGCAACTTTAAGTTGAGCCACTACATCGAGATCGGCCCAGCCAGCTTGGCGTCTGCCAACTTTACACCATCGTCCCCGCTTGCGTTCGTCCTCAGCAATTGATACGAGAGTAAGTCCAGGGACGACAATTCCAGCTCGCTTGCCAAACTGCTTGGATAGTTCATCGCAGAGTTGGCCATTGGCTGTGACACCGTCTACACCGAGTCCAAGAGGTACAATAAGAACTTCATATATCTCGCGCAAGATTGCGAGCTGCTTGTCATCAAGATAGCTAGAGCAGGTTTCGGCCTTTTGGTGATTGCCATCAAAGGTAGGCCATGGCACAGGAAGACGCCGTTTAGCCTTTTGTTTATTAGTGATGTACCGAATTACTTGACCGGCGACATCATTACGGTCCGACAGCTTGTTCCACTGCCTAATGAGCGCCGCCAAGTCCTTTGGACGCCGCTTGTACTGATCCCTTGGAATACGGAATCGCACGTACAGTTTTCGAAGAATTCCATCTTCTTCAGGGTTAAGGGATATTGGATTTTCACGCGCAGACATTTAGAATGCTCCTGTCTGAGTATCACACGTACTTTGGTTTGCCGACCCCAGCCGTGCCACTCAGGGAATATTAGTTTCTGTTCTACGCCGAGCACTCGCTCGGCTTTTTTGTTCACTTCAGGCCCTTAATTTCAGCGTTGGACCTCCTTCTGAGTCACCTCCCTCGATAACAATTCCCATTGCCAGATTGCGACGCTGCTTAAGTTGAGGCACAGTCACTCCCATGACCGACGCAGCTTCGCTCCACGAAAGGTCCTTTTGCATAATCGCCTGATCTACCATTTCCTCCATGCGCGTTGCACGATCGGGCCGGACACTGCCTGGTTCATTAGCTCGCCAACCCTGACGACTGAAGTAAATCCATAATCGCTTAGCGGTGCGCTCGCTAAGAAATCCAGCTTTCTCACCACGAAAAATCATCGCAGCCATCGAGATTCCAAAACGTTCCTTGTATCGAAGAAGCTGAACAGCCGATTGACCAACCAGCGCGTTTTCAAGTTCACTGCGAGGAATCAAAAGATGTGACGCGAACTCGAAGGCCCGGTCATCCATTTTTTTGGTTGTAGCCGCGGGTGAATCACAGTCGCCAAAAAGCACGTGTCCCAATTCGTGGGCGGCATTCATTCTGCATCGATCGTTAGCTGTGCTCGGGTTAAGAACGACAACAGTCTCTCCCCCGAGATGCGCAGCAAACCCGTCTATCTTGAGTGACGTGGGCATTTCAATTACACGAATCCCAAATTTCTCAAGGACAGAAATGACACTCGGGATTGGCTCGCCATCCAAAAGGCCAAGCGTCTTTCGCACCGACATCGCGGCATTTTCTGGGGTCATCGTCGGCGTGACATTGCTCTGCAACTCCGGCTTCAACTTCTTACCGACACGTCGCTCCAGTCGCATATAGGCCTCCAACCAATACTGTGACTGGCATTCAAATTGATGTTTCTCCTTGATCGAGGTTTTGGAGGACAGTGAGCGGTATTGGACGCCAGTGAGCGCCATGCCTTTCGTCAAAAACCAACCAATTGGCCGATCGCACAACATTGCATACGCGCCGATCAGCTCGATATTTGGTGTCGACGCGTTCTTTTCATAGTTGGCGATCGTTGCGTGGGAAGTTTTTAGTCCTGGGAATCGCTGGGCGATCATTTCCGACAACACGCGGGTGGGGAATCCAGCAGCGGTTCGGGCCTCTTTCAATCGTGCAGATAGCGGGGTAATGGCGCCCAGCGGAATCGGTTCGTGCATAGCGTCTCCTGTTTTGTAAAACCAGTTTTACAAATCTGACCGGCCCATGCAACTGCAAGAGTCCGCTGGAGCGTCGTTTTCAAGACCCCATGGAGAGCAGCCCGCGTCTTGGCGGCTCAGCAGCCATATACCTGTAGGAATCCCGTTCCCTCTCTTCCCCTTGTGCTACGGTAAGCATCCGGCTGTCGGCGAAGTCTTGTGGCGTACCACCCACGAATAGCAGCGGTTTTCCTTCTTATTTCGGATTTAGGAACCGCAGCCGAGGTGCTCTATGGTCGATGGTTACCGCCTCCCGACGTATCGGACAGAAAAGAAAAATTCGCGGCTCGCGAAATACGGGGAATTTCCGGCTCTGTGAATGCATGACGGCAAAGTGGGGGCGTATTCGTTTGCAAAAATTTGCTAGCTGGCATAGAACGTCCGGTCGTCGGGGTGTGCGATGACGGTCGTACACGACCAGCCGGCTGACCGTGGATTCTGAGATTCCTTCACGCGGCGGTCGGCTGGTCGTACCTGGCAGGAAGGAATCTATCTCATGCAGGGCGACACCCTCGGCTCATTACGTCAGGCATTAGCTCCACTGATTCGCGACTCTCGCGATGCCGTACAGGCGGCTTTTGAGCGAATGGAATCTGACCTCGCAAGGCAATCCAAGGCAATAGCCCGTAGCGAGACATGGGACGTAGAACATGCCGAGGAGTTGTTGACTTACGACCCTAACGAGTGCGTTGAACCGACTGCCGTCGTTGATCGCAGGCATTCCCATGAGGTCTACCTTCCCAGCATTCCTGTCGATTGGTGGCCGGGACCGGAAATCGAAAGCCTTAGCAGGGCTCTCAAGGAATATGGATTAGGTGGTGATTGGAATTTACTTCAGGAGTTACTTGCCAAGGCACGCAGGGTGCCATGGAATAGCTCCGACGATCGGCTAAAGTGCGAGATGAACTCCCTGCAAGATCTTCTCGGTTTGCTGAATGAGTGGCTAGGGCCATTATTGGCGCAGCAGAAAACGGCTCAGGGAGATGCTGCGAGTACAACACCTACAGCCAACGTCAAAAAACCGAGCAGTGAAGAAGCTCGCAATAGATTGGTGCATTACATCGGGCTAAAGCGGAAGAGGCCATGGACCGTCCGCGAACTGGCAAAAAAGGTCGGGCTATCCGCGGCATGGGTGTCGACGCAAAGGGAGTGGCGGAAATACTATCGCGGGACCGATGGAGCAATGCCCGCGGCGCACAGCCGAAAAGCAGCAGTACTGTCCAATGCAGTCCTTGGTAGAGCAGGCGAAGACGATCCTGTTCTGCAACGGCTTATGGACGAGGAAAGCCCAGCGGTGGCGAACGAAGCATCTCTTGCAATGAGAGAATGCGACTTGGAAATTCAGGAAAGACAGCGCCAGCAGGAACTAGAAAAGTGCATTGCTGAGCAAACGGCCGACTTTGAGCCCAGTCCATTCGACAATTCACCGAGTTCGCGTCGGCGCTTTCGCAAGGAATTGTGAGCGCTCACAAATTGCCTTTGAGCGCTTTCTTTCGTATTTGCAGGGTTATTTGATGTACTTGGTGATCTTGGCGTGAGCGCAACCTGTAGATGTATGGCGATTCTGCCGTACGCTCGCAGGAGTCTTTCGATGCCAGTACCCCTAAAGACTGTTGGCCGCATGGCCACAATCCTTGGAGTGTCCGTCCACCAGGTAGCCTATGTCCTTCGGACGCGACCGCACATACAGCATTCGGCGGTCGCGGGAAAGCTACGCCTCTTCGACGCTCGCGCAGTCGCACAGGTCCGGCACGAACTGAATGCGATTGCCGCCCGGCGGCTTGCACGGCAGGAGATCGGCCATGAAAGCTGATAATGCCATCAAAGGTGTCAACCTTGATAGTCGCGCCGTAGAGCCTACTCCTTTGCTCATCACCGCTGCAGAGCTCGCTAAATCGCTTCGTCTGAGCGAGCGAAAAATCTGGGCGATTACAAGTCCGCGTGGCGATCTTCCGTGCGTCGTTATTGGCAAGCTAGTGCGATACGACCCCGTCGCGATCTCTGCATGGATCGCTGCACATTCGTCCCCATCGGCAATTGGAGATATACCATGAGTCAGAGGCACACCAATTTCCATCTCATCAACGCTGCCGAGGTTGCAAGGATTTTTGACGTTCACCCAGCAACCGTTCGTAAGTGGCACAGAGCCAGAGAAATCCCAGGATTCTGGTTTGACGGGAAGTTGTATTTTAGCTTGATATCCCTACTGCAAATCCTCGGCTCCCCGCCGAGCGAGGAAAGTAGGGCCAGGATGAAAAAAGCGCTCAGATAACAACAGCACGAGCCGGCCTCCCGCAAAAGAAACCGGCTCGCACAAAGAAAGCTCACGCAAATGGAATATAACAATTCGGAAATAATACCGCCACTCGCCGCATCGGTAATCGAATCTTTCATGCAGCGTTCGCCCGATACGGGGCGATCGAAAGCCACCGCGTTAGTAAATCGCAAACCTCCGCTGCCAGTCGCACCTGGAATCGTCGTTGGTCCGGTCTATCCACGACCCGGCGGCGATCAAGTCCGCTTCATCGCGATCTGCCCATACTGCGCTGACTTTCACATCCATCACTGGGCAGTTGATGGGCCGCATGACTGCGAGGTCAGACACTCGCAGTGCAGTAATGAGTGCGACAGAGGTGGCCTGTATCTGCTGCAACCAGCAAGCATAAACGCACGCGAATTTGCTAGGCGATACGGGCTACCGCGCTCGATCCTAGAGCACGCCATCCCCGCACGCGTAATGCGTCGTGTGATCGCCAATCGTTAACGATAAACGCGACAGGAGGTCGCAATGCCCAACACTCAATGGCACGAAGTTACTACTGAACACTGCTGCCCAATCTGCAATAAAGCTCGTCGTTGCAAGCTTTCGCCGGACGGCAAGGCGGTATGCTGTTTCGGGGCAAAGACAGCGCCCGTCGGTTGGCGAATTGTAAAGGACCATGAGGGGGAGGGCGCGACATTTTGCGTCGATGATGGTTCCGCGGTGAAGGCGCCTCGTAGTGCGCCGAAGTTGTACAAGCCACCGATGGAGACGCCGCTACTACCGACGAAATCAGACTTGCCGCGATTACGGACTCTTTCGCCGGAAGAACTCGATGCAGCGTATCAGGCTTTAATTGGCGAGCTCGAATTGAGTACGCTCAATCGGATCGACCTTCGCAAACGCGGCTTAACTAACGAGACGATCGCGGAACGCCAGTATTGCAGTATGCCTTTCGCGCAACGCAAGCGCATTGCCGCCGAACTCGCGGGAATTCTAGGAGATGATTTCGCTTCCGTACCCGGCTTTGGCTATGTCGATGGCGAGCCTCGCCTATTCGGCTCATCGGGTATTCTCATACCGGTTCGGAACGCTGCAGGGCAAATCGTAGCAATTTGTATTCGTGCCGACGATTCGAAGGCACCGAGCAAATACACCTTCCTTACCAGCAAGGGGCGAGGTGGCAATGGCCCGGGTGCGCCAGCCCACGTTCCGATCGGTACACCACGGTCGACTGACGTCCTTCGGATCGTTGAAGGGCATCTAAAGAGTGATGTTGTTTCCAGCCTGGACGCTACCCCGACCATCTCTTGTGGTGGTATTTCCGGATATCGAACCGGTATCAAGATGGCAAAGGAGCTAGGAGTAAAGACCATTCGCTGGGCATTTGATGCCGACGTTTCGACTAAACCGGAAGTCGCTCAATGCCTGGTGTCGGCGGTGGACACCTCGGTAAAAGCAGGTCTGGCAGTTGAAATCGAGCGATGGAATATCGAAGACGGGAAGGGGTTAGATGATCTGCTCGCTGCGGGGAAGCGTCCCGAGGTTCTCGCTGGTGAGAAAGCAATCGCGGCCGTGGCCGCAATCGCGAAAACGGTCGGAGTTACCGCAGAACTTCCAAGTGTTGCTGACGAGCAACTTGTTGAACGTGTACGCGAAGCGTTGAACGCTCGAAATAAATCAGCAATCTTCAAAAACGAAACGCTGCTTGGGGAAATTGCCTCCGTTCGCTTTAGGAACCGCGCCTCATTTTCCCAGATACGAGAGATGGTCAAGGAAGCCGGAGTTTCAATGAAGAACTTCGACCTCGCCATTAAGCAGCTGCTTGAGAAGGCAGCGCAAGAGCAACCCCGTGAGGTCGCGAGGGGTGAAACAGGCGGATTTTTCGATGACCTCGGCTTCATTTACCGTGAGAGACACACGGCTGAGGGTCCGATTGTCGTCGAGATGTGCAACTTCACGGCTCGGATCGTCGACGAAACGATACGGGATGATGGCGCCGAGACGCGAACCGTTCTGGGAATCGAAGGGAAGTTAAAAAGTGGACGCCCGTTACGACGCGCGGAAGTCCCGGCCGATCGCTTCCAGAAAATGGAATGGGTGATCTCGGAATGGGGAACGGATGCGATCGTATTTCCTAACGAATCGAGGGCAGTACCTGCTGCAATCCAGCTACTCTCTCAATCGGGGCTGGCTTCCAACAGCAGGCCTAAGCAATGCCGGATAGTATACGAGCATACTGGTTGGCGGAAGATAGGCAGTGAATGGCGGTATCTACATGCCGGCGGGGCAATTCCCATACACGACAGTGCAGGAACAGGCGTTGCTACTGTTGATTTGAACCCGCCACTTTCAGACTTTCGACTTCCCTCGCCGGCAACTGGCGCTGAGCTTATGGACGCGATTCGCGCAAGCCTTTCTGTCCTCACGATTGGACCTCGGCGGGTTATGTTTCCCTTGTTGGGCGGTGTGTATCGTGCCGTGCTCGGCAGCTGCGATTTCGCAATCAGTCTCGTCGGGCAGAGCGGTCTCGGCAAATCAGAACTTGCCGCACTTATGCAGCAGCACTATGGTCCTGAACTCAATTCGAGGCACCTTCCAGGTAGTTGGTCATCTACGGCCAACTACATCGAAAGGCTGGCTTTTCAGGCCAAGGACTCATTGTGCGTTGTAGATGATTTTGCGCCCGTCGGATCGGCGGCCGACATACAGAAGCACCGGCAGGTAGCGGAGCGGGTCATTCGATCGGCTGGTAACAATGCCGGTCGCGGGCGTCTTCGCCAGGATGCGTCGATGCGCCAGGCTAATCCGCCACGGTGTCTTATCCTAAGCACCGGCGAAGACGTCGCGGGTTCGAAATCGGTCCGGGCTCGCCAGCTTATCCTCGAACTCTCGCCAGGTGATTTTGATCTATCAACTTTAACTCCGCACCAACGCAATGCTGCGGACGGGAAGCTAGCCACCGCAATGGCCAGCTTCATCGCCTGGATCGCTCCCCGTTACGAAAAGATTAAGGAGCGGATGAAGCGAACTGTGCCAAGCCTACGCGAAAAGGCTAGTTCGGAGCAGCAGCATTCGAGAACGCCGGGCATTATCGCAGACATTCAGTTCGGCTTTCTCTTGTTTCTGCAGTTCGCAAAATCCAGCGGAGCGATCTCCGACGACCAACAATCCCAATTGGCGGAAGAAAGCTGGGCATCTCTTTTGGCCGCAGCGGAAGCGCAAGAGATGCATCAAAAGGACAGCGACCCGCCACTACAGTTCATGCAGCTTTTGGCATCTGGTATCGTAACCGGCAGATTTCATTTCGCCGACGCAGATCAGGAGGGGCCACCGACCGACCAAGCCACCTGGGGATGGAGAGAGGAGCTTGTCGGTGCCCACAGAGAATGGCGCCCGCGGGGGCCTCGTATTGGCTGGGTAGATGACGACTTCGTCTATCTAGATCCGCAAGCTTCGTTCACCGAAGTCCGCCAATACTCCAATGAACAGGGGCAGCCGATTTCAACTTTGCCAGCGACGCTGTTCAAAATGCTAGATGAACGAGGGCTGTTGGCCGCAAGAGAGAACTCGCGAGAGACACGCACTGTTCGAAAGACGATCTCGGGCCATCGGAAGGCAGTTTACTGCATCGATAGAAACATCCTACTAGGCCATGCAGAGGACCTGACCAACCTGCCCATAACCGGTAATGACGGTCCGCCCGTCGACTCCCAAACGCCACACGCAGACTACTTTGAATCGGCCACCGCGCTTCCCTGGCAATCACCCAAGCTACCCCAATTACCAATTGGTCAGGTCGTAGAGCTCAATTGGTCAGGTCCTGGTCAGGTAAAATCAGCCCCACTGACCACAAACGGAGCGGTAAAACAAGATAAAAACATTCAATTGGTCAGGTTGGGCAGGGATTTACACCCTAGAGAGAGTAATACAGAGATCGAGGAGTACCAGTTCTAGGAGGAACGGGGCACCGTTATCCCCAACTTATACATGCCTCGCGTACGCGTACGTGTTGTTCATGTCTCATCTGTGGGTCTCATAGTTTAATTGCCTACCCAATCTGCCCATGCCGACCCTCGCTTCCAAAATCATCGATCACTGCCGCGGCCTTGGGATTGAGTTGCTTCCGACTGAGACTGGGATTAGGTGCCTCGCACCTCTGGGAGCTTTGACGTCGGAACTGCAGGATCTACTGAAAGCTAAGCGTGATAATGTCCGCGATGCTCTCATTGAGGAAGAGGCATCCTTTGACCAAGCCTTCGCTATATCCTTTGACGACTCGCCGGCCCAGCTTCCGCCCCAACGTCAATGGTCGACCGTGGATGGCGCCGTCGCCGACTTTGTCCTGCTACTGACGCCATACGATCTTCCCGAACCTCCATTCGAACTGGATGGATACAGGACGGTGGTTGATTCGGAGAAGTACCTACGAGCATTGCATCGCGACATCCAGGCTGGCCCACGTGGAGCTCGGTACAGATCGGGCGTTTTAATGTCTGAACTAAAGATCGCGCGGGACCTATTGCTTGAACATTATTCAACTATTACCATGGAATCGAGGGTGTAAGTGGCGTCATTTAGCGATCAAATACGTGCAGCATTACGAAATGCGAACGTCACTCGGTACCGGATTGGTCAAGACACAGGAATTGATCAGGCAGTGCTCAGCAAGTTTGTGAATGGCAAGATCTGGCTTTCTGAGGAATCCATGAATCTTCTCGCGGATTACTTGAAGCTCGGTGTAGTTGTGAAATCGAGCAAACCGCGGAAGGGAACAAAGGGCAAATAATGGCTAGTGTCTTCAAACGCGGCGGAAAGTCGAATCGCCACGGGTATTGGTACGTCGCCTGGTGGGTAACCGAGAATGGTAGGCAGCGCAGAAAAACTAGATGCACGAATACGACCGACAAAGATACGGCGCAACGAATTGCGAACAAATATGAGGCGGACGAAGCTCTACGACGCGAGGGAATCATCGATCCGGCGCTAGACGCCATTAGTCGCGAATCTCGGCGAACGATCGATTCACACCTGGATGACTTCGAAGCTAAGCTGAAAGCCG
>CAZGMU010000057.1:8733-17084 GCA_964526975.1 uncultured Planctomycetaceae bacterium | reverse complement strand
CGTCGTCTTCTGGAGAGCCGATCGCCGCATGGCTCAGCAGCAATTGGCCGATGTCTCCGGCGACGTCGTCGAAATGTTCGGCAAGCAAGGCGTCGCGGCGGTGGGTGTGGCTGTCGAGAAGACGGCGAAAGAAGCGCAAGAAACGCTCAAGCAATCGAAGGCCACGTTCCCCAACTTGCTCGATGTCGACGGCAAAGCCTTCGAGCAGGTCGGCACAGGCCGCTTCCCGCGGACCTACGTGCTCGACCCGAGCGGCAAGATTGTCTGGTTTGATATTGAGTACTCCCCGGCAACGCGTCGCGAGCTCCACCAAGTGTTGCGAGCCGTTGCCGGCGAAAAGTGATTTGCACGAATGACGGAAACCGCGCCGATGGAAAAAACCAAAGTTGCCATTATTGGCCTCGGCACCGTAGGCCAGGGCGTTGCCAAACTCCTCGTCGAACATGGCGACCGCACCGCCCGGCACGCTGGCCGCACGCTCTGGCTCGAGAAGACGGTCGTCAACGATCTCAAGAAAGCACGCAGTTGCGATCTCCCGAAAGGCGTGTTGACGAACAAAGTCGATGACGTCGTCAACGATCCGGAAATCACCGTCGTCGCGCAGCTCATCGGCGGCCTGGAGCCCGAGCGCACGATCATGCTCCGCATGCTCGAAAGCGGCAAAGACATTGTCACGGCAAACAAAGCGCTCCTTGCCGAGCACGGCCCCGAGCTATTCGACCGAGCCCGCGAGCTAGGCCGCTCAATCGCGTTCGAGGCCTCGGTCGCCGGCGGCATTCCGATCATCACCAACATCAGCCAGTGCCTGTCAGCGAACCAAATCCTATCGCTCGACGGCATCCTCAATGGCACCACGAACTTCATCCTCAGCAAAATGCACGAGGAAGGCGTCGCCTACGCCGATGCCCTCAAAGAAGCCCAACGGCTCGGCTACGCCGAAGCCGACCCGACGCTCGATGTCGATGGCAGCGACGCGGCCCAGAAACTCGCGATCCTCGCTCATCTGGCGTTCGGTGCCCGTGTCCATTGGAAAGAAATTCCCCGCATGGGAATCGATCAGCTCGATATTAGCGATGTGAGGTTCGCCCAGGAAATCGGTTACCGCATCAAGCTGCTCGCCGTCGCGGAGCTGGATGGCGACACGCTGGAACTCCATGTCTCACCAACGCTCGTAAAGCGCGGCCGGCCCCTCTCGGACGTCAGTGGCCCCTTCAACGCGATCCGCGTCGTGGGTGATGCAGTAGGCGAGCTGATGTTCTACGGCCAAGGCGCTGGCCAGATGCCGACGGCTTCCGCAGTGGTAGCAGACATCATCGACACCGCGGTAGGCCGTGCGGGGATCACGTTCCGCACGTTGGAACTCTGGTCCAATCGCAAGGCCCGCGTCACGCCGCGCGAACATGCCAAAGCAGACGGCCGGTTCTACCTGCGAGTGAACGCAGAGGACAATCCAGGTGTCCTGGCTCAGGTGGCCAACGTACTCGGAGCGCACAAGATCTCGATCTCCAGCGTTCTCCAGCAAGAAACAGTCAGCGCCGATGGAACGGTCCCACTTGTGATCATGACGCACGTAGCCACGGAAGGAGCAACACGGAAGGCATGCTCGGAGATCAACAAGCTATCATGCGTTCGCGGCAAGACCATTCGGATGTGGGTGAGAGATTAAACGGGCTTTCGGCTGTCAGCTATCGGCTGTCGGCAAGAGAAGAAATGTTTTATGACGTTTTGCTGTTTGGCCGATAGCCGACAGCCAAGAGCCGATAGCCTCCTATGAAATACGCAATCGTTATTCCAGACGGCGCAGCCGACGAGCCGCAAGAATCGCTCGGCGGCAAAACCCCGATCGAAGCCGCGCACACTCCCAACATGGATCGCCTCGCAGCGATGGGCGTTGTCGCACGAGCCTGCCACACGCCGAAGCAGTTGCCCGCCGGCTCCGAGATCGGCAATCTCAGCCTCCTCGGCTACAACCCATTCGAAAACTTCACCGGCCGCGCCCCGATGGAAGCCGCCGCGCAAGGCATCAAGCTCGGGCCGCAAGACTGGGCCGTCCGCTGCAACCTGGTCACGATCGAAGACCAGGTGATGCGTGACTTCACGGCCGACCACATCAGCACCGAGGAAGGCACCAAACTACTCACCACTGCTCAGGAGAAGATCGCGAGTGACCCCAAATATCACGGCGCTCTCGAATTCGTCCCCGGCGTCAGCTATCGAAACCTGCTGCTATGGCGAGGGGCCAAGCTCCCCTGCCCTTTCACGAACGAAACCCGAACCAGGGCCCCCCACGACATCACCGACCAAAGCGTGCTCGAAGACTACCCCCGCGGCCCCGGCAGCGCCATCCTCTGTGACCTGATGGCCGCTAGCATCGGCGTTTTTGAGAGCCACCCCGTAAATGCCGCCCGACAGGCGGCCGGCAAGCGGCCGGCGTCGAACGTCTGGCTGTGGGGCCTGGGCCAAGCGCCCCGCCTGAAGCCCTTTGTGGACGAATACGGGCCCCGTGGTGCGATGATTACGGCCGTCGACCTCCTGCGGGGCATTGCCGCCCTGGTGGGCTGGGACCGCATCGAGGTGCCCGGAGCCACCGGTTACCTGGATACCGATTATGCCGCCAAGGGCCGGGCGGGCGTCGAGGCCCTGCAGAAATACGATATCGTGTGCGTTCACGTCGAAGCCTCCGACGAGGCCTCCCATGAAGGCCGCGTCGATGAAAAAGTCAAAGCGATCGAGGAAATCGACAAACACGTCGTCGGCCCCCTGCTCGAGGCGCTGCCGAAGTGCAACGACTGGCGAATCATGATCTCGCCCGACCACCCGACGTTCCTGCGAACGAAAGTCCATACGCACGGCAACGTGCCCGTGGCAATGGCCGGCACTGGCATCGTCACCGATGAGTTCAAAGCCTACGGCGACACAAACGCCGCGAACTCGAAGCTGGCATTTGATGAAGGTTGGAATTTGATGCCTTGGTTTATTGGGAAGAGTTAACCACGGAGACACGGAGAGCGCAGAGAAGAAAAGACAAGAGGTTGAAACTTAAAAAATGAAAATTGCAACTCTATCTACAATTTGCGATTTTCACTCGTACATCCGCAATTCATTTTTCCTCCGTATCTCCGTGGTTAATTCCTATTTGCTTTTAGCGAAAGAGCGATGAGTTTAATTGTTCAAAAATTCGGCGGCACAAGTGTCGCCAATGCGGAAAAGATTCGCGTGGCTGCGCGGCGGGCGATTCGCGCGCAGCAGAACGGCAACCAGGTCGTAATGGTTGTCAGCGCGATGGGCCACCAGACCGATGTCCTTGTAGACCTTGCCAAGCAAATCACGGATGATCCATCGGGCCGTGAGATGGATATGCTCCTATCGACTGGCGAGCAAGTGAGTGTCGCATTAATGGCCATGGCGATTCATTCGCTCGGCGCGCGGGCGGTTAGCCTCACCGGGGCCCAGATCGGTATCCGTACCGATAGCTCTCATACCAAGGCTCGCATTCAATCGATTTCGACCGAGCGCATGAAGAAGCTGCTCGATGACGGCAACATCGTCATCGCCGCCGGCTTTCAGGGAATCGACGAAGATTTCAACATCACGACGCTCGGCCGGGGCGGCAGCGATACCACTGCCGTTGCGCTGGCCGCGGTGCTCAATGCCGATGCCTGCGAGATTTACACCGATGTCGACGGCGTGTTCACCACCGATCCGCGGCTCGTGGCCGAGGCGCGCAAACTCGATCGCGTCAGCCACGACGAAATCTTAGAGCTCGCCAGCCTTGGCGCCGGCGTTATGCACAGCCGATCGATCGAATTTGGCAAGAAGTTCAACGTGCCGATTCACGTTTGCAACAGTGCCAGCTTCAGCGACGAGCCGGGCACGATCATCGGCCGCCAATCGGAAGCGGCCGACCGGGCAGTGAGCGGCGCGGCTCTCACCAAAAACGAGGCCGAGATCACGATCGCCGGCGTGCCCGATCAACCCGGCACGAGCTACGCGATCTTCTCGAAGCTCTTCGGCGTGAACGTGGCGGTCGACATGATCGTGCAAAACGCCGGCGCCGATGGCTCGGCCGACATCTCGTTCACTGTCCTCGAAGACGACCTGCCGAAAGCGCTGGCCGCGTCTAAGAAGGCGGCCGAGGAGCTCGGCGCCGAAACCGTGCTGCACGACGCCGGCTTGTCGAAAGTATCGATTGTCGGCCTGGGCATGGCCACTCAATCTGGCGTGGCTGACCGCATGTTCCGCGCGCTGGCAGATGCAAAAATCAACATCGAGGCCATCACCACCAGCGAAATCAAAGTCTCGGTACTGGTTAAACGTGAACAAGCGCTCGCGTCCCTCCGAGCCGTACACAGCGAGTTCGAGTTGGATCGCAAGCCGAGCGATCGTGTAAAGTTCGGCGAAGTCATCCCGGCAACCGCAAAAGCCAACCCGCTCGATATCGTGGCTCGCCTGCAGCGGATGGAAGATCTCGCGATCGAAAGCATTTCGCTCGATGAATCACAGGCTCAGATGACGCTGTTCGATGTGCCGGATCAACCTGGCGTTTCGGCCCGCATCTTCGAAGCCGTGGCCTCCGAAGGCATTCTGGTCGACACGATTGTGCAAAGCATCGGTCGCGATGGCCTGGCCGACATCAGCTTCACCGTTCCGCGAACCGCCGTCGAGCAAGCGCGCCGAGTGCTCAAGGATTTGTCGCAAGAGTTGGGCGGCGAGGAAAAGGACGAGCCCGAAGTCGCCATCCTCACAGTGAAGGGCGTGGGCATCCGCAGCCACACCGGCGTTGGCCTGCGAATGTTCAAAGCGCTCTCCGAGGCAGGCATCAACGTCGATCTGGTCAGCACAAGCGAGGTCCGCGTCAGCGTCGTGATCGACGCCAACAAAGCCGCCGCCGGCCTGGCAGCCCTGAAAGCCGCCTTTGCCGACGTGCTGGGATAAGAGTCCCATATTAGCCGAGCCATCTTGGCTCGGTCACTTTCACCAACTATTCCCCGAAGAGAACCAAGCCGAGCCAAGATGGCTCGGCTATATATCTGAGGGTATCCGAGAATTCCGGGTGGCACGCCCTGACGCTTTGGGAAGGGCGTGGTTTGCCAAACCGCACAACTCCACGCCCTTCGAAGACTCAGGGCGTGCCACTCATACGGTTGAACTCCCGGACAACCTCATATATCTACCTACGCTACTGCTGCTCACCAAGAACGTCGTTCAGCACGTCTTCCGCCACGTAAATCGGCAGCGGCGGATCGCAAGTCACCGCCACGGCAATTGCATCGCTAGGTCGAGAATCGACCTCCACCAGCTCTCCGTCATGACGAACACGCAGCTTCGCGTAATAAGTGTGTTCACGCAATTCGCTGATCACAACGTCCTGAAACTCGCCGCCGAGCGCTTCAACAGTTCCAACGAGCAAATCATGTGTCAACGGGCGAGGCGTCTCCTCTCCCTTTACATGCCGTTGAATGCTGATCGCTTCGTACAGGCCGATCACGATCGGAAAAGCGCGCTGCCCGTCGATTTCCTTGAGATAAATCAACTGCTGATCGTTGATCTCGCTGATGATGATCCGAGACAATTCCATCGCGACGGGCATAACGGCGTCCTTAGAGGATGACTCAAAAATAACTTCGGCAGATAGAATTCACCACGGAGACACAGAGAAAACAGAAGTAGAGACGCAAGAACACGAATCGCCACACTGATCCACGTTAGTTAACCAATCAAAATCAAAAATGAAGCAGAAATAGTCTCCTTCTTTGATCGTTGATCTTAGTGGGGATCAGTGAAGATTAGTGGTCCTATCCTTCGAGACCTCTTCTCCGTGCCCTCCGTGTCTCCGTGGTTATTCTGAAAATGGAAAAGTTATTCTTGAGGTGTATCCTTAGAGCATAAACATGGGCAAACTCATGCCATTATACTCGTAGAAGAACGGTCGACGAGTGGCGGTGCGTCCCCCTCGCTTCGCAAAAGGCTTTTCGCCCGGTGTGCTTCGTGGCACGGACTTTAGTCCGTTTTTTCTGACACGGACTAAAGTCCCATGCCATGAAAATACACTAGCCCAGCTTTTTCATCGCCGCATCTACGGACACCAACTGCTCATGCAATTCGTTCAACTTGTCGCGCTGCTGCTGGACAACTTCGGCCGGGGCCTTGTCGACGAAGCCCTTGTTCGATAGCTTGCCGTCGATCGATTTGATCTGCTTGGCGATATTCTCGCGATCTTTTTCTAGCCGCTTCCGTTCGGCCTCGACATCAATGAATCGGCTCACGTCGACGTGAACCTCGATCGATCCTTGTTGACCGGCAATCGTGCGGCTGGCGGCAACATTGGGAGCCACCGCGTTCGGCCCCCAGGTTGTGGCTGTGGCCCGAGCCATTTGAGTAAAGTAGGGCTGCATCGGTTGAAGCAAATCGGCAGTCGCGGCGTCACAACGAACCGAGAACGCCACTTCTTCTCGCTGCGGAATATTCTGCGACTGGCGAATCTCGCGCACCGCGCCCAGCACCGCCTGAAAATCGGCAAACTGCCGCTCAATCCGCGCATCCTGCCGTGCCATATCTGCTTCAGGCCAAGCCGCAACACAAACACTCTCCCCCGCCGCTTGCGGCTTAGCGATCCCACGATTCGGCGCCACCTCCGCCAATAACTGCCACACCTCCTCCGTCAAAAACGGCATCATCGGATGCAACAAACGCAATAGCACATCCAGGGCATGCGCCAACACGCGCTGCGCCGCCTCCCGCTGCTCGGCCACGGCAAAGCGTGCTTTCGTCATCTCCACGTAGAAGCTACAGAACTCATTCCAGGCAAAGTCATAGAGCGTCCGAGCAGCATCAGCGAAACGGTAATGCTCAAGCGCATCGGTCGTCTGCTGCGTCACAGTCGCCAACCGCGATAAGAGCCAACGGTCTTCAAGCAGAAGGCCGTCCTCGGAATCCCGGCCAGAGGCCGGGGCTATATAGCCGCGGCCTCCGGCCGCGGAAGAATAACCCTCCAAATTAATCAACGAAAACCGGGCAGCATTCCACAACTTATTCGCAAAATTACGCCCCAACTCAAACCGCTCATTCACCACCGCCCCACGCGGCAGCGCCTTGTCCTCCGCCCTCTCAGCCCATTGCGTGCTAAACGGCTTGCCACACTTCTCGCACTCGATTCGCGGCAGAATGCGATTCTTCTTCGTCTGCGCGAACGTCGCCTGACAACTCGGGCACTCGAACTCAACCGGCAGCTTCACGTCCTGCGTATCGGTCGTCAGATACGCAATGCCAAATCGCAGCGCGTCGGCCCCGAACTTCTCGATCACATCAAGCGGATCAACGCCGTTGCCCTTCGACTTCGACATCGTTTCGCCATAGCCGTCGAGGATCTTCGGCGTGATATAGACCTCGTGAAACGGAATCTCATCGACGTTGTACAACCCGGCAATCACCATCCGCGCAACCCACAGCGTGATGATGTCGCGCGACGTAACCAGCGCACTCGTCGGATAGAACTTCTTTAGCTCCGGCGTTTCATTGGGCCAACCGAGCGTAGAGATTGGCCACAGGGCGGAGGAGAACCAAGTGTCGAGAACGCCATCATCTTGCTTGAACCCAATCTCCTGCAACCAAGAGATTAGCTCCGTAGATGAATCATCGAGGAGGCATACCTGTACTTCCGAAGACTCGCCGCCACTTTCAAGTAGTTCTGGAAGTTGAGAGTTATCAACGTTGATAACTCTGCCGAATATCGATAGCGCAATTCTGCCCTCGCCCGTTTGCTTGAAGAGGAAAGCAAAGTCCTCTTCAGCACTATCTCGCTCACTAATTTTGTAGAACCGTTCGGCTTGAATACTCCACACCGGTATCCGATGCCCCCACCACAACTGTCGTCCAATCGGCCAATCCCGCTTCTCGCCGAGCCAATCCAAATAGCCCTTTGCATACCGTTCAGGCACGATTTTCACTTTACCATCGGTCACGGCATCCATCGCCGACTGCGCAAGCTCGTCCATCTTCACAAACCACTGGTCCGCCAAATACGGCTCGATCGGCGTCTTGCTCCGATCCGAGTGGGCCAAATCAATCTCACGATCCTCGCGCCCGGTCTCTGGATCGAACAATCCCGCAGCCTCCATGTCCGCGACAACGGCTTCTCGAGCCTTCGTGTGCATCTTGAGTCCACGATACTTCTCCGGCACGCTGTCGTTCAGCACGCCGTCGATCGTCATAACATTGATCAGCCCGATCTCCGGATGACGTTGCCACACGGCGTAGTCGTTCGCATCGTGCGCCGGCGTGATCTTCACTGCACCAGAACCAAGCTCCGGCTTCGCCCACTCGTCGACAATCAGCGGAATCTGTCGGCCCGT
>CAZGMU010000057.1:904-8723 GCA_964526975.1 uncultured Planctomycetaceae bacterium | reverse complement strand
GAGCGGCAATTCGAGCATCACGCCCCGCTTCGCCATATCGCGCAGCTGCACCAGCCGCTTCTCCACCGCAGCCCGGCGATCGACGAGCAGCGTCATCTGTTCTTCGAGTTCGCCCTTCTCTTTCGCCGTCGCGGCCAACAGCTTTTCGCGCAGCTCCGCGCTCAACTTGTCGAACGCGGCCGATGGATCAGGATGCACAGCCACCGCCGTATCACCCAACATCGTCTCCGGCCGCGTCGTCGCAATTGTCACATGCGTCGGCTCACCCGGCTTCGGGTCGATCACCGGGTACTTAAAGTGCCAAAAGTGGCCCTTCACCGCCTCGTGAAATACCTCATCATCGCTCACGGCGGTTTGCAGGAACGTGTCCCAATTCACGAGCCGCTTACCGCGATAGATTTTTCCGTCTTGGAACAACCGGAAGAACCACTCTCGCACTGCCCGCGCGCATTGATCGTCGAGCGTGAACCGCGTGCGCTGCCAATCACAACTGCAACCAAGCTGACGAAGCTGGCCGAGAATGCGGGCTTCATACTTATCCTTCCATTCCCAAATGCGCTTCACGAGCCCTTCGCGGCCCAGGTCGTGGCGCGTTTTCTTCTCTTCCTCGAACAGCCGCCGCTCGACCACCGCTTGCGTCGCAATGCCGGCATGATCGGTGCCTGGCATCCACAGCGTATTAAACCCCTGCATCCGCTTCATGCGGATGAGAATATCTTGCAGCGTATTATTCAACGCGTGCCCAATGTGAAGTGCCCCCGTCACATTCGGCGGCGGAATCACGATCGAATATGGAGGACGCGAATCATCGGCCTTGGCATGAAAGTAACCGCGATCCTCCCAGAAGCTGTACCACTTCTGTTGCGCGGCGTTGTGATCGTAATGTGAAGGAAGGTCTTTAAAATCCATTATCGGAAATAAGGGTAGAGGGAGCAGGGATGAGGGTACAGGGATCAAGGCATCCTACACTAGCGCGGAGGCAGACGGCGACGCAACGACTTTTGAAGAGTACGCAGCATCTTTCGCTCTTCGACGATCAAACTAAAGATTCTACGCAATTCGTCGACGTTGCCGTAGTTCAATCGACCCGCAAGTTCAATGAAGGTGGCAGTTTCCGCAAGAGACCCGATCGCTATTGAGATGTGGCGTAAGTACTCTTTTGTTGAAGAGCGCCCATGACCTTCAGCAATATTTGCCGGCACAGATGCCGTCGCCCGACGCAGTTGGCTGATCATTCCGAATCTCTCGTCGCCGGGAAACTCTTTGGTTGCTCGATACACAGCAAGCGCAAGGTCCATCCCGCGCTGCCAAACAGCGAGGTCTCTGTGATCTCGGACTTTCGATCGCTCACTCATGTGCTGCTGTTTTATCAACGATCCTAATAACGTCGAGGTCGAACTCCCCTGTCCCCTCCCCCCTACATCCTCATCCCTCCCTCGCATCCTTGCACAACTTGTACTCAATACTATCCACGAGCGCATCCCAACTAGCTTTAATCACATTCTCATTCACACCAACCGTGCCCCAAGTCTTTCCGTCTTCATCCTGGCTCTCGATCACCACACGCACCGCCGCCGCCGTGCCCGCGTCACTATTGATCACGCGGACCTTGTAGTCGACTAACTGGACTTCCCGCAGGCTCGGAAAACGCCCATTAAGCGCTTTTCGCAGCGCGGCGTCCAGGGCGTTCACCGGGCCGTCCCCCTCGGCCACCTCGTGGCGGATTTCCTCTCCAATCCGCAGCTTGACCGTTGCCTCGGTGGTGGTTTCGCCGTTGCCGTCGGTTTCGACGTCCACATGGTAATGCAGCAACTCGAAATGGGGCTTGAACGTGCCCGCCGCACGCTGCACCAGGAGCTCAAACGACGCCTCGGCCGCCTCGAACTGGTACCCTTGGTTCTCCAATTCGACGACTTGCTTGAGCACCTTTTCCATCAGCGCGCTATCTTGCTGCATGTTCGCCTTGGTCGTGAGCGCAACGATGTTGGATCGGCCAGATAATTCACTCACGAGAACGCGTCTCGTGTTGCCAACGCTTTCGGGCGAAATGTGCTCGTAGCTGCTCGCCACGCGATTGACCGCGTGCACGTGCATCCCGCCCTTATGCGCAAACGCACTGGAGCCCACAAACGGCTGGTTGATCCGCTGGTGCATATTGGCGATTTCGTAAACATAACGCGAAAGCTCGGTAAGATGCTCCGCGCTAGCGCCTTTCAGCACTTCGTATCCACGTTTCTTGAGCGCCAGGTTGGCCATCACCGAAATCAGATCGGCATTGCCGCAACGCTCGCCCAGGCCATTGATCGTGCCTTGAACATGAATCGCGCCCGCATCGACCGCGGCCAGGGCATTCGCTACCGCCAGCTCGCAATCGTTGTGCGTGTGGATTCCGAGCGGCACATCAACCGCTGCGCTTGCTTCCTTCGTGAGTACCTCCACTTCCTCGGGCATGCTGCCGCCGTTGGTATCGCACATCACGATGATCATCGCCCCTCCTTCCGCCGCCGCCTGGATCGTTTTGCGGGCATAGTCTGGATTGGCTTTCCAGCCATCGAAGAAGTGCTCAGCGTCGTAGATGACATCGCGTCCCATGCTCCGCAAATAGGCGATCGTTTCACGGATCATCGCGAGGTTCTCTTCGAGCGACACGCGCAGCACTTCCGTCACATGAAAATCCGACGTCTTGCCGACGATCGTCACAACCGGCGCCTGCGAATCGACGAGAGCCTTCATTCCAGGATCGTCGGCAGCTTGGATGCCGCGGCGGCGTGTCATGCCGAAAGCGCAAACGCGCGCATTCTTAAGCGGCTCCTGGACGATACACTGAAAGAACTCGGCATCCTTTGGATTCGAAAGCGGATAACCACCTTCAATAAAGTCGAGGCCACATTCATCAAGCCGCCGCGCGATTAGCAATTTATCTTGCAGCGAAAAGTTCACGCCTTCGCCTTGGGCGCCGTCACGGAGCGTGGTGTCGTAGATTTGTATATGGGACATAGAACCTCGATCTCAAACACACTTCAGCAGTTTACTTTGACTGTTTCGCGATGACTCGCCGGCTGAGTTGTGCTTCGGAATGCTTCGGTGCAATAAAAAAACCCCAAGGCTTTTGGCCTCGGGGCGGATGTGTTTCGAATGAAATCGAACCGACCCTCAAGGCCTCCTCTGCGCGCTAATAATAATCACGATGCTGCCGACAATGTCGGTTGTGGCAACAGCAGTCTTGGCGAATGCAATTAGCATGCGAGGTCCACGAGTCAGGCAGAAAGTTCGACTAACGAGAAAGGATAGCTGAATCAGCGGGCATCGTCAAGTTAATGCGGTTTTCTCAAGCGTTTTTGCGAGAAATAGCTTCGCGTTTTACTTACTCGCTTTATCAATTCGGACCATCTCGTTGAGACCCCGTCGCAACGTAAATCCACATCGGTCGATTGCACGCAGGATCAAAGCAAACACGGATTTAACAAAACTTTGCGCCTTTAACTCACACTTTGTGCGAAAACTCCAAAAACCATGCCCATAAAGATTTTGTACAATTCTCGATTGACCCCAGCGTGTGCTTCAGCGTAAGGTGCGTTTAGTTAATCCCACCTTACGTCCGCCGCTACCTCACCCCACCTTGGCGGACAGCTACCTTTGAAATCGAAAGGAGCTTGCCATGCGCACTCGCATTGCACGCACGGGCTTCACGCTCGTCGAGTTATTGGTCGTGATCGCGATCATCGGAATCCTGGTCGCCTTGCTCTTGCCTGCCATTCAGGCTGCCCGCGAAGCGTCACGTCGCTCGCATTGTCAAAACAATTTGAAGCAGATCGGCCTCGCGGTTCAGAACCACCACGACGCCAAACGCGCCTTCCCGATGGGGCGCAACGGCTTCCAACAAAAAGCCGTTTCCTGGGCATTCTTCCTGCTGCCCTACTTGGAAGAGACCGCCGTCTTCAATAGTTGGGCGCCCAGCTATCGCGTCGACGATCCTCAAAACTCCAGCGCGATGCGCACCCCGATCGAAACGTATGCCTGCCCGAGCCGGCGCCGGGCCGCTGCTGATCGCAATTTCGACAATGACAATCAGCCCCCCTTGGTGCTCGGCGCCGGCACACTGGCCGACTATTCCGCCAACGCCGGAATCAAGCTCTTAACCGGGATGACGGATGCCGAAGGATCGGGAGGCGTTTTTGGATCCTACAAGCGCACCGTCGCTGGACCAATTTTCAGCGGCTCGCGGATCGGCGCACGGCAGGTCGAAGACGGTTTGTCGAAGACGATGGCCATCGTCGAGCGTCACTTGCCGCCGGTGCCTGCCAATACGCCGGAAGCAATGAAGGATTACGCAATCGGCGACACCGCCGCCATTCCAGGCGATACGCCTCACACCACGTTCCGCTGCACCGAGGGTGGCCTCGCCACGAGCCTCGACGATCCGAGCCACGATAAGTTTGGTAGCTCCCACGCCAGCGGAGTCGTCCAGTGCGTGTATCTCGACGGCCACGTTGGCGGCTTAAGCCCGAGCATGTCGCTCGATGTGCTCAAAGCACTAAGCACGATCGGTGGCGGCGAAATCGCCGTCGAGGAAAACTAAATTCGTTGGCGTCGAAAATCCTATCTGTGGTCGTGTCATCCGTATGGGCTGGTCGCTTAAGCGACCAGCCCGCCTTACAATGGGCTCATGTCCACGCTGAACGAACGCGCCTACAAACTCTGCGACGCCCTGGCCTCTGACGCTCAGCAGCTTGGCATCGCCGTGAGCACGTTGGCGAATGGAACACGAATCATTGATTGCGGCGTCCACGCTCCTGGCAGCGCGGAAGCCGGCCGACGAATGGCCCAGATTTGCCTCGCGGGCTTGGGCGACGTTTTCGTTTCGTCCGGTAAAACAGGGCCGCCAATACCCTCCGAAGTTACCGTCGCCACGAAGCACCCCATTGCGGCCTGTATGGTCTCGCAGTACGCCGGTTGGGAGATCAAAGCCGAAAAGTTCTTCGCCATGGGCTCGGGCCCCATGCGAGCCGCGGCCTGTCGCGAAGAGCTTTTCGAAGACATCGGCAACTGCGAGCGCCCGCCAGTCGCCGTTGGCGTGCTCGAATCGAGAAAGCTGCCCAGCGAGGAAATCTCCGCCAACCTAGCCGAGAAGTGCCAAATCACTCCCAATAAGCTCACGCTACTAATCGCACCGACGGCCAGCATCGCCGGCACGGTTCAAATCGTCGCGCGTAGCGTTGAAACCGCCCTGCACAAACTCCATGTACTGGGCTTCGATCTGTCGCGAATTGTCAGCGGGCTGGGAAAAGCTCCGCTGCCTCCGGTCGCGAGCGACGACCTCATGGCGATTGGCTGGACAAACGACGCGATTCTCTACGGAGGACACGTAACGCTCAGCATCCGAGGCGACGACGAGTCCATTAGCGAAATCGGCCCGCGCGTACCCAGCAACTCATCGCCCGATTACGGCAGGCCCTTCGGCGAGATCTTCAAGCGTTACAACCACGACTTCTACAAAATCGACCCGCTCCTGTTCAGCCCGGGCTGCGTGGTGTTTGTGAACATCGACACGGGCAAACGGCAAGAATTCGGTTGCTTGGCTCCAGAAGTGCTGGACCAGTCCTTCACAAAAAAATAGCCCGGCCGTCTCGGCCGGGCTTTGTGCAATACTACGTTTTTCGTTCCGACCCAAAATGGGTCGGCTATTTAGAACTTGCCAAGCTTGGCAATAAGATCGGCCGTTCGCACGCTGTAACCCCACTCATTATCGTACCAGCTCACAACCTTGAGCAGGTTACCGTCCATCACTTGCGTGAAGTCGGCAGCGAAGATCGAGCTATGCGGGTCGCCGATGATGTCGGTCGAAACGATCGGGTCTTCCGTGTAGCACAAGATACCCTTGAGCGGTCCTTCCGCCGCCTTCTTCATCGCGGTGTTGACCTCTTCCTTCGTCACTTTCTTCGATATCATTGAGGTCAGATCGACAACGCTGCCCGTCGCCACAGGAACGCGAAGGGCGATGCCCGTCAGCTTGCCCTTGAGGGCCGGGATCACCTCGCCGACGGCCTTGGCAGCACCGGTCGACGTTGGAATGATGTTGACGGCCGCGGCACGAGCCCGATACGGATCGGAGTGCGGGAAGTCCTGCACGACCTGGTCGTTTGTGTAGGCATGCACCGTGGTCATCAGGCCCTTTTCGATGCCGAACGACTCGTGCAATACCTTGGCCACCGGGGCCAAGCAATTCGTCGTGCAACTTGCGTTGCTGACGTACTTCATCTCGGGCTTGAGCTGGTCGTCGTTCACGCCCAATACGCAAGTCAAATCCGGAGCGTCCTTCGCTGGTGCGCTGAGTACGACGCGCTTAGCACCTGCCTCGACGTGCGAATCATAGCCCGCTTTGCCATCCTTCGCCCGGGCGGTGAAAATACCGGTGCTCTCGACCACTATGTCGACCTTCATATCCTTCCAAGGCAACTCGGCCGGGTTACGAACGGCAAGGGCCTTGATCTTCTTGCCGCCGACGATCAGGTGCTCGCTGTCATGGCTCACCGTGTCTGGGAAGCGGCGGTGCGTGCTGTCGTACTTCAGCAGCGTGGCCAGCATTTTGTTGTCTGTCAGATCGTTGATCGCAACGACCTCGAACTCGTTTTTCCGCTCATACAAATTCCGAAACGTCAGCCGACCGATCCGGCCAAATCCGTTGATGGCAACTCGAATAGCCACTTTTCACTCCTCTGAAGAAACACGAATACTCTGTAAATTCCGCACAAATTATACTGGTGAAACACCGCGTTCACAACGGGCCGAAATCAGCGGCCAACGATCCGCTCGCCGCGAATCTCGCCTGCCGAAACAGAGAAAAACTGGCCCTCCGCGCCACTGCCCACGGGAAGTTCCACCGTCGCATAACGGCATGATGTGCCGAGCCACTGCCCCTCTTCCTGCGTTTCGGCCAGAACGCGGAGTGGCATTCCCGCAAGACTGCGATAGTAACCGTCTCGCAGCTCCGCTTCGACCCCCGCCAGCTCGCGCGACCGCTCTTGTTGCACCTGCTTGGGCACCTGGTTCGGCATCGTCGCCGCCGGCGTGCCTCGTCGAGGGCTGAACGGGAAGATGTGGATCTTCGAGAAACCGGCGGCCCGCGAGGTCTCGATCGTCTCGGCGAACTCGGCGTCTGTCTCGCCGGGAAAGCCGACGATGATATCCGTAGTGATCGCGGGCCGATCGAGCTTGTCACGGACTAATCCACAGCGATCGATAAACCGCTGACTCCCCCAACGCCTGCGCATCCGCCGTAGCACGGAATCACTGCCGCTTTGCATCGAGATATGCAAATGCGGGGCGACCTTATCCGGGTAATCGGCCATCACAGAAATCAACTCGCGCGTGACTTCCGTCGCCTCGATGCTCGAAAGGCGAACGCGAAAGTCGCCCGGCAGTTCGGCGAGCTTACGGACCAGGTTCGCTAGGCGAACGAATTGGTCCTTGCTCGGAAGCGACTCCGAAGGAGCACGATTGAGCAGCTGCTCGCGATTCCAATCGACGCCGTAGTGCCCCAAGTGAATTCCGGTCAGCACCACCTCGCGATATCCGCGATCGACGAGCCGGCGGACTTCGTCAACGATGTGCTCCATTGGCCGGCTGGTCAGGTTTGGCCGGACGTGCGGGATGATGCAAAAGCTGCATCGGAGCGTGCAACCATCTTGCACCTTTACATACGCGCGGTGCCGTCGGCCGAAACCGCTGATACCGGTCGGCACATCGGTCACGCCGAATCGGCCCAGGAGATCGGGCAGCTCGCGCTTATCGGTCACTACCTGCGACACGCCGGGCAAGT
>CAZGMU010000057.1:0-894 GCA_964526975.1 uncultured Planctomycetaceae bacterium | reverse complement strand
CCGCGTCGCGTAGCAGCCCATTACCACGATTTTCGCGCCGGGATTCTTCCGCGCGAGGCGGCGTATCACCTGCCGGCTTTTCGAGTCTCCCTCGTTCGTCACGGTGCAGGTGTTGACGATACAAAGTTCGGCCTGGTCTTCCTCAGCCGCATCTTGATAGCCAACTCCAAGCAGTCCCTCGCGTACGAATTCGGTTTCGTACTGGTTCACTTTGCATCCGAGGGTGACGGTACGAAGTTTCATGAAAGAGCGGGGAGGCGGGGGAGACGTGGGAGTGGGGAATTGGGAGTTCGGAATGGGGAATGGGGGAATGCGAGATTGGTGGCGCGCTGTGGCATTCTAACAAAATTGTTGGGGGGTGTCGTTGCGTCGAGCGCACTTGCATGATCTCAAAAACCGCAGGGGAAGTTTTGCACTGGCGTTTTGCGCGGCGGCGGGCAAAACCCTCTAAACCTCGCGATCGGGAGGGTTTTGCATTCGTGGTTTTTCGAGATGTGCGCGTAAGTCGTTGCCGGGTAAGGGGCCAGACTTTGGCGCGCGGATAGGGGTCCCACACCACCGGTGCAAAAAGGTCTAATTTTGCGCGGGTGGTGACGCAAGAATCGCGCGTTTTAATGCATGAACTCCGTGCCCGGCCGCGCACAATCTATCGAGTTTAGGGTAATTTCAGTCGGTTTCCGTGTGTGTCACTGGCTTCTTGCCGCTGCGCGGCACCGGTTCGAGAACCGGTGCTACCCATGCTGGTTCGAGAACCGGTACTACCCGTTGATTGAATTGTCAAAGAACATCTGGGGCCAGCTAAAGCTGGCGGACGCTGCGAAAGGCACGCAGTGTACGGGTGATGTGGTTATCTAGTTGACTCCACCTACCGCAACATCTAGTATTTGGGCGTGG
>CAZGMU010000056.1:11312-17145 GCA_964526975.1 uncultured Planctomycetaceae bacterium | reverse complement strand
GTCCGTCGAGCCTCGTTACGTTGCTGCGGAACGTGCCCGAGTACTGGATGCCGTTCATGCCGGTGATGAAAATCCGCGTAGGCGATGTCGATACGGAAGAAGGCCGGGCGGAGCTGCTCAAGCGGTCGCCGCTCTCGTATGTCGACAAAATCAAGAAGCCGCTGCTGATTGGCCAGGGAGCGAACGACCCGCGAGTGAAGCAGCAGGAGGCCGACCAGATCGTGAAGGCGATGACCGAGAAAAAGATTCCGGTGACGTATGTGCTGTACCCGGACGAAGGGCATGGGTTCCACCGGCCGGAGAATAACAAGTCGTTCAACGCGGTGACCGAGGCATTTTTGGCCGAGCAGCTTGGCGGGCGGTTCGAGCTGATAGGCCAAGACTTCGAAGGGGCGACGATCACCGTGCCCACTGGTGCCGAGGAAGTGCCTGGCCTGCAGGAAGCGCTCGGCAAGAAAAAGGAAGACTGAAGACGCATGCTAGCGAGGACTGTTCTGCTCGTCGTCTAATGGTCATTCGCGCTTCGTCATTTTCTTCCTTGGCTTGTAGTTCTTGTGCGGGCTAACAGCCTGTTGAAAAATGGGACGGGCACGCCGGAGATAAAGTAGAGTCCCGAGATTTTCGTGCGTTTCCGCGAGCCAGCCTCATTTTTCAACTTTCAACAGGCTGCGAATCGACTCTCGCAAAACCGCCAGGACGAGCCTCATTTTGTGGAATCCAAGGAGCAAATGTGCTTGTTCACTCCTCCCCACCAGTAAAATAGTGGCGGCATCGGCGAAAAACACTTGACACCCCCCTCTGCTTACGCTAGCGTTGCTTTTTGTATAGCTGCTAGGCGTCGCGTTCGCCGCCCGAGCCGTTGCCTAGGTTGACTAGGCTGTTGTGGCAGTTCATTTTGGCTGCGCATTACTAGTACGTCACTGCATCCGTGTATCCGTGCGGGGAGGTAGATCTCATGAAGGTTCGTGTTCGATATTGGCAAATCGTAGGGGGGAGTTGCGCGCTGGCGTGTCTGCTGGCATTCGCAATTCCTGGCCTCCAGGCTGCCCCGATCCTTGAATACAGCTTCCCGGCTTCTTGGAATGGCTCTGGTAGCCCTGGCGCGACCGTTACCGATCTGTCGTCGGCGGGCAACAATGGAACAACTACCGGAACGGCCGTATTATCGACGAATGTGCCGCCAGGAGCGCCGGCCGGCGCCCTGTCGCTGGCCCCGCGAGGCGGCACGCCAGCCGGCGGTGGAATTATGACCAACAGCATCAACTTGTTGGAGAACCCGACGATCGCCCCGGCCGGCGGCTTTGTGTTCAAGGCCTCTTTTCTGTGGGACGGCGGCGCCGGTAGCCATGCCGTGCAAAAGATCATCGACAATGAAGGAACCGAGGCGCTGCAGCTAGGAAATATCGATCTGGCCAATGGAACGGCGGACCTTCAATTCCGGCTCAACGATGCGGTAGGCCCCACGATGCAGATCTCGGCCAATCAGTGGTACGACGTGCTTGGTATTTTCGACAGCCAAGGCAACAGCGTCGATGGGAGCGGCGATCTGGCCGGCACGGCCAAGCTGACCGTCAATGGCACGACTGTTTCGCAGGATGTCGTACGCCTCGCCAGCGGCTCCGGTACCTTGGACCGCCCGATCGCGGTCGGCGTTTTGGCCCTACCGGCGGTGCCGACGATCGTTAACTTCTCGGGCTACATTTATGATCCCAGCGTTTCCCTTGTGCCCGAGCCGGCTTCCATCGCAATGATTGCAATTGGAATTGCAGCCTGGTTTGCGGCGGCAGGCCGCCGTCGCTAGGGAAGCATTGCAGCGTTCAAACTGGTCGGCGCCAGGTTGGCCGGGCTATTTTTTTGCTTGTGTCTTCGCGGCCCGTAAACCATAATACATCCATGAGCCGCACGTATTTTTATTACTTCTGGTTTACCTTTACCCGCCTGGGTAGCGGGACCGGAAGTGGTGCATAGGCGACTCGAACACCAAAACCAACCGGACCCCGAGACCCAGACGACTGGCTCTCGGGGTTTTTTGTTGGAATTTGTTCGTGGTCCGTGGTCAGTCGTCCGTTGTGAGACATCCTCAATCCACAACGAACAACTGACCACGGACGACGGACCACGCATTCACAAGCAAATCTCGGACACAAGGAATTCTAAACATGATCATCGTCATGCGTCGCGACGCTAAGAAAGAGGATATTGAGCATATGATCCAGCAAGTCGAATCTTTGAAGCTCAAGCCGACGGTGCTTCTGGGCACCGAGCGGACGGTGATTGCCGCGATTGGTGACGAGCGGAACGCTCCGGTCGGAGTTTTGGAAAGTGGGCCGGGAGTGGATGAAGTGCTGCCTGTTTTGGCGCCTTACAAGCTCGCGAGCATCGAGACCAAATCGGAGCCGACAGTCGTTCGCACGGGCAGCCTGACAGTCGGCGGTGGGACACTCGGCGTGATCGCCGGGCCCTGTTCGGTTGAAAGCGAAGAACAATTGATATCGGCCGCCCGGGCGATTAAGAAAGCCGGCGCGACGGCTTTGCGGGGCGGCGCATACAAGCCGCGCACAAGCCCGTACGCATTCCAAGGTCTCAAGGAAGAAGGCCTGAAGCTGCTCGCTACGGCCCGCCAGGAAACCGGTCTGGCGGTTGTGACTGAAGTAGTTGCGCCGGAGGATGTGGATGTCGTGTGCCAGTATGCCGACGTGCTTCAAATCGGCGCTCGCAACATGCAGAACTACCGGCTGCTCGAAGCGGTCGGGCGCACAAAGACCGCCGTTCTTCTGAAGCGCGGTCCGAGCGCCACCGTGGACGAGTTGCTGCTGGCGGCCGAGTACATACTGGACGGCGGCAATCAGCAGGTGATGCTCTGCGAGCGCGGCATCCGCACGTTCGAGGCTCATACCCGGTTCACGCTTCCCTTGGCCACGGTGCCGTACCTGCATGGGAAGACCCATTTGCCGGTCGTGATCGATCCGAGCCACGGCACTGGCCATACGCCGCTGGTGGCCGCGATGGCGCGGGCGGCTGTCGCCGCCGGGACGGATGGGCTGATCGTCGAGGTGCATCCGAACCCGGAAAAGGCGATGAGCGACGGCTACCAGTCGATGAACTTCAAGCAGTTCGAAGACATGATGGCTGGCTGTCGCAAAGTGGCGGCGGCGATGGAGATGACAATGTAGCGCCGCATTTAGCCCCCGGTCAGTGACCGGGGGCTAAATGGATTACACGTTACAAATTTGGAAACCTTGGGCGAGTGAGCCGAGGGCTTCGCGTTTGGGGATGTATTCCTGGCCGAGATAACCATCGTAGCCGGTTTCGAGGATCGCTTTGACGATCGCCGGGTAGTAGAGTTCCTGGGTTTCGTCGATTTCGTTGCGGCCGGGGTTGCCGCCGGTGTGGTAATGGCCGAGGTATTCGTGGTTGTCTTGGATCGTGCGAATCACGTCGCCTTCCATGATCTGCATATGGTAGATGTCGTAGAGCAGCTTGAATCGGGGAGAGCCGACCTGTTTGGCAAGCTTGACGCCCCAGGGCGTGCGATCGCACATGTAATCGGCATGGTTTACCTTGCTGTTGAGTAGCTCCATGATGAGCGTGACGTTTTTTTTCTCCGCCAAGCCGGCGACCTGCTTGATACCTTCGGCGCAGTTCTCCAAACCCTCGTCATCCGACATTCCCTTGCGATTGCCAGAGAAGAAAATCACATTGCGGATCTTGTTGTCGGCGGCGAACTCGATGTGGTCGCTGACGCTCTTCACGAGCCGGGCATGGTTCTTCTTGCGATTCCAACCGTCGGGAATCGAGCAACTGCCGCTCAGCACCGCGCAGGTAAGGCCGAGTGGCTCGACGATTTTGAACTCATCGGGCGTCAGCAGCTCGATCGATTGATAGCCGATTTTCTTCGACTCGGCCGCGAGCTTTTCGAGCGGGATATCTTTGTAGCACCAGCGGCAGACCGACTGCTTAATGTGGTTGCCGCCTTGAGGAGGCTTCTCCGCATGAACGTGAGGCAACGGTCCTCCGACCGCCGCCAGCACCCCTGCCCCGGCCAGTTTCATGACATTCCGCCGATCCAACCGCGTTGCTGACATGCAATCGCTCCTATCCAGCTCGTAAGTTTGTTGTGAATCCCAACCGCTCTTTTCCCACTTCTAACACGGGGCTGATTCGTAAGCCAGTATACCCGGCTTGATTATAAGGGATGATTTTGTGCCTGCCTCCACGAGCACGAGGAAAGAAGAAGTGCGAGAAACCGCAGATAAACGCTAATCATCGCTAATGAGATCAAACTCAAAGCGACTGACACTTTGCGGGCTCAAGCTCACGTGGAAAGGGATTGTTTTCTCTTTTTCCAACATTAGCGAAAGTCAGCGTTTATTAGCGGTTCTCCAGCTTTCTCCATCGTTGATCTGCAGTCGGCGGGCATCTACGTCCTCTCTCCAACGTGATACAATATTCACTCAAGGGGGACAGGACTACGCGGCGGTCTGGCTAGAAGCGGTTTCAAAACCGAGCCTCTCGTAGCTGGATTCGCCAGGATTCAGCTACGGTTTTAAAACCGCTTTTAGATGGGCAACAGAGATATTTATCATGGCGCGAATCGAACGTGATTTCTCGGCAAGAAGCCCCGTTGAACAATACGCCTTGGCCGAGGACATGTGGTGCGACACCTGCAACCAGCCCGATCTTGGCTTCACCGACGCGATCGAATACGAAGAGGAAGGAACGATCTTCGTCGAGGGGAAATGCCGTGTGTGCGGCAATCGCGTCGTGACTAAGATTCACGGCAGTGGCGAATGATGTGCGTCGCACTTCGCCCTTAGAACTTTGGCCCTAACCGCTACTGCTTTGAGCGCGATCGGCCAATCGCTTGCTCAATTGCCGGTGTGCTATCGGCGAGGCCAACACGATCAACCGACCGCTCGGTGCGTCGATTTCCATTCGCACGGGCAACGGTTTGCCGGCCGCATCGCGCAAGCCCTTCTGCAATGACTCGATGAGGGCCTGATCGCTGGCAAACGAGGCCCGCAACTTCTGAGGCACTTGATAAAATTCGATGCGCTCAATCTTTTCCAGTGCCGCGGGCGTGGTGATTTGAATCGATCCGGAATCGACGGCCCACCAGGCCAGCCCGAGCGGCTCGAGCACGCCATCGAGGGCTTGCTCCCACGATCGATCATTGGCCGAACAAGCGACGGGCGAGGATGGACCGAACTCCGCCTCGGCCAGGGCATTCCAGTCGATGAAGATCAAGAGGCCGCTCTGCTCCTGCCAGTTGCGAACCACGTCGGCCAATCGGGTCCAGGGCAGGAACGTAAACGTGGTGTTCTGGCTCAGCTTTTCGCTCAAACGCTGATAGGGCGAATCAACCGACAGTAGCGAGGCCGGATACTTGCTTTGAATCGTCAGGCTCCGTGCGAGCCGCAGCCGTTCGCTGAAAATAACGACCTGCCGTCGAACGGCGTCTGACTGTTCGATATGCAGCGTCGTCCCGTCGACGCGAAGCGTTCCCTTGCCGCCGGCTGACTTCCAGGTGGCCGGTGCGACGAATCGCTCCATGAGTTCTGCCACGGCGTGGGCATCGTTTCCGGCGGCGAGATCCTTTACGTCGTAATCAATCGCATGTGGCTCGTCCGCTTTTGGCAGAACAACTCTCGGCCAACCATCCTGCTGACCAATATCGAGGCGACGCTGCGTGAGCGCCTCATGGAGGACCGCTTTCAGCGGCACGTCCTCGGCACTGACACTCACACTGGCCTGCGGCGATATGCCGACTTGCTCCAGCGCAATCGGATCGAGCGTGATGCCGATCGCGGCTATGCCGGACATGGTCTCGATA
>CAZGMU010000056.1:0-11302 GCA_964526975.1 uncultured Planctomycetaceae bacterium | reverse complement strand
TCGGTGACTTGGAGCGACTTTACTCGCGCGGCCAGCGCCTGCTCGGGCGTTTGCCTGGAGCCGTCGCTCGGTTGGCCACGGCGCGCGAACACGCCGTTGACGGCTACTTGAGGCGCGGCGTTGGCCGCTGGCGGTAGAGGGCCCGGTGGGACGTCCGGATCGGCACGAGCAACTGTGTTGGTTGCTGGATGGTCGACTGCCTCATTCGGAGCCTGGTCGGGAACGGAACTGGTGATCTTCGGCGGTGAGCCGTTCACCGGCTTGTCGCTGGCGCCCAAATGCTCCAGATCGAAATCAAGCGGATCGAACTTAAACACCGGCGAATGGTGCGGCGCTCGGGGGATCGATTCGTTGGCCTTCGGCGTTGCCGCGGCGATTGTGTTGGGAGCAGCGGGGAGCGGGTCTGCGACCTGAGGGTCCTTGGTCTCTTTGGCGTCGGCCACCTTTACATCGGCTGGCGCAGGTATTGGAGCAGGCGGCGCGGGCTCGGATGGTTCCTCGGGTCTGGCTACGGAATCGGTGGGTGGGTCGGTCGCGACCATTTCGGTTGGCGGTGTTGCTGGTTCGGTCACTGTCGGCGGCGCTGTTACATCGGTTTCGTCAACCTTTGGCTGCGATTCGTCGACGCGTGATTCCGGCGATATTGGCGGCGGAGCTTCATCGGCAGTTGCCGGTTGCTCGTTCTTCGCAATAACTGTTGGCGCTGCCTCTTTACTCGCCTGGTCGGGGCGCGCAGGCCAAACAGCCCAGATAAGCCCGCCCAACAACAATACCGAACCTGCCGCGCCGAGCCACCACAACAATATGGGCGACGTCGTTTTGGCAACATCTGGCATTAACGCGAGCTCACTCACTTCCACCGGCGCGGGTGGTGCGGGCGGCGCTGGAGCATTAAGCGTCTCGGCCATGGCCGAGAGGTCGTCGAATGCTCCTTCCGGCGGAAGGTCGCTGAGCGTTGTCGAGATCGACAAGGGCGGTGCTTCGGTGGCCGCCGCAGGAATAGCGGCGGCCATACCAGCGTTCCCCGTGCCCCAGCCAGGCGGCGGTAAGACCTGGACCATGCTGCCACACTTTGGGCAGGCATGAATCTCGCCGATCACATCGGCGCTACGGATCTTCAGCCGCGAGCGGCATGTTTCGCAAGTGATCCGAAAGGGTTGCAAGGTATGGCTGCCAAAGGTGAGCTGCGAGGGGGAATTAGCGATGCCCCGAAATTCCCGAACCGCGTGGCGGTCCGGCTAATGATTCGCGAATTCGAATGTTACCGACCACTAGCTAGATTGATTCCCTACATGAGGCCTGTTTTATTGCCTCTTTCATCATACCACGCGGCGAAAGCTCTGGCTGTTACGGCTTTGCCGCTCGAAACGCCGCCGGCAGCTCCGTTCGCCGCTCTTTTGCCCGGCTGCGCGTGGTCACAACGATTAGCTCGGTTTTATCTGGCCCTGGCTCGATCACGTACACCAGCTTTTGCCGGACATCCGCCAGGCTGGTGGCCTCTTTGTCGGGGTTCGCCAGACGGAGAATCTCGACCAGAATTTCGCCCGCCGGCTTGTCGGCGATGTCGATGCCAAACGACTGGTTCTTTGTAATGCCATCAGCCTGCAGATCGGGGCCGCGAATCACGATCGGCACGCCGATGTCTTGCGACAGTTGCTCCAACGCCGCCTCCAATGTGTCTTTCGAGAAACGGAGCGACGTCACCTTCGCGAGCCGATCGTGAACTCCTTCAGAAGCTGCTGGAGCGTTGTTGCTGCTCGGTGCGGTATCTGCCGAGACGGCTTGTGTGGCCGTACCGGGAGGCTCGGCTAGTGTCAGCTCGGCCGCCATCAGCAGGTTATGTCCAGCGACAACCGGCAAGTAGCATCGCAGCACGGCACAATCGGGCTCGAAACCGCTGCGCGTATATTCGGCCAGTTTGCGAAGCATGTTTGGAAAACGGGCCACGATCTCACGGCCGTATGGATCGGCAAGGTTCGCGGTGTATTGTTGCAGTTTGTCTGGAATTTGTTTGCAGCGCTCGACAAAAATCAGGGATGCTTTCTCTGGCGTGTTTTCCAGCTTGGGCGTGGCGACCAACTCCAGGAAAAAATCATCGCTCCAGTTCAGGCTGAGGGCAGCGCCGCTCAGCTCGTCGCCCAAGAACCAAAATAACGGCGCGCGAAGCCGCTCCAGTTCGCCGGCAAATAAGCTCTGCCCTTCGCTGAAGAGAGAGTTGGGGGCAACGATGATCGTTGCTTGGCGCTCGGCGTCGGTGTGATCGAGCAGGCGTTCGATGTCGCGCCGCAGGGGCGGCGGATTGCCGGCTAGGCTGATGATGTCGGCAATCTCGCTGGGCGGAGCGACGACGAGCACCTTGCCATTGCCGCCCGGTGGCAGGTAGTAGGCAAGATCATTCGATAGCCAATAAGTTTGTCCACTTTCGTTCTCTTCTTGTGGATCGGTGAGCCGTGCCAGCAAAGCCTCGCGAGGAATCGCCCTCTTCGTATGAACGACGTACGTCACGAGCCAGTTGCCGGCGCTCGTGACTTGCCCGCCGATGATCAATCGCTCCATCGAGCCGAGCCGAGCGATCGTCGCTTTTTCGATCGATTCGATTCCACGTTGCCCAGCGGGGCCAAGCGCAGCACGAATTTTGTCGGCCTCCGGATGCTCCAGCAGCGCCGCCGGGCGCAACACGGCAATGAGCTGCGCGCCGGGCGACAGGTAGCCAAGCTTCAGCGGCGATCCCTCGGTCGGCGATCGCCACAGTTCCTTGGTGTCTCGAGCGGTGCTCTCCTTCCGGAGAGCCTTCACGATATCCGCGGGCTTCTGTTGTTTACCAGCAGCTTTCTTGTCTGGCTTTGGCTCGCGATTCTTGTCTGCTTTCTGATTCGCTTTCTTGTCGTTTTCGTTGGCAACAACAGTCGGCCGAGGCGGTTCTGGCCGCGAGTCTGGTTGAGATGGCAGCGCGACCGGCTCACTCTTGCTTGCTGATGGCGCGACACTGGAACCAGAAAGAAATGCCCATGCCAGCGTGGCGAGTAAAACAAGCCCTCCCGCCGACGCGACACCAATCATCAGCCACGGCCTCTGCCGCGAAGACCCCGCGGCAACGGTCGACATCCGGCTCAATTTGTCTGTGGTAAGCTGTGGCATGCTTGTCCCACAAGTCTACGGCAAGCAAAACGGCCCGGCCAGCCGCCCTTTGGCTTGTCCCACATTGCCACGCGGCCTATCATCGCCGAACATACCGGATAGGTTTCGAAGCCGAGGCTAGCGCCCTGCGGCTAATCCAATCAGCCGGAACGCGCTAGTGTCCGGTTCCCACGTAGCCAGCACATCGTTACGCCATGCGACCTTTTGAAGCGACCAATCAGTACTTCCACCGCGCCGCCGATCAGCTCGAACTTTCCGACAGCTTGCGAGCCCATCTCATCATGCCTCGGCGCGAGGTGCAGGTCCAGATTCCAGTCGAGATGGACAACGGCGAGTTGCATACGCTGATCGGCTACCGCGTACAACACAATCGGGCGCGCGGCCCAATGAAAGGCGGTTTACGCTACCACCCCGAGGTCGATCTGGACGAAGTGCGCAGCCTGGCATCGCTGATGACGTGGAAGACAGCCGTCGTGAATCTACCCTACGGCGGCGCGAAGGGGGGCGTGTCGGTCGATGCCTTGAAGCTCAGTCCGCGCGAGCTCGAACGAATCACACGGCGGTTCATCGATGAAATCCACGAGTTGATCGGCCCCGATAAAGACATCCCCGCGCCAGACATGGGAACCGATCATCGCGTAATGGCTTGGATCATGGACCAGTATGACAAGTACCACGGGTTCAATCCGGGCGTCGTGACGGGTAAGCCAGTCGAGCATTATGGTATCCCCGGGCGCGAGGAAGCCACTGGCCGCGGCGTTGGACTGCTGACGCTGAAACTGCTTGGCCGGCTGGGGCGCAAAACCACTGGCGCGCGGATCGCCATCCAAGGATTTGGCAACGTCGGCACCCACACAGCCAAGTTTCTGGCCGAGGCCGAATGCAAGGTCGTCGCGCTCGGCGACGCGACCGGCGGCTATTACCGCCAAGACGGCATCGACGTTCCCAAGGCGCTTCGGCATGCAATCGAACACAACCGGCTGCTTGCCGGCTTTGCCGATGCCGAGCACATTACCAATGAAGAGCTATTGGAGCTCGACGTGGATGTGTTGATTCCCGCGGCGCTGGGGGGAGTCATCACGGTGAAAAACGCGAAGAAAATCCAAGCGCCGGTAATCATCGAGGCCGCCAACGGCCCCGTGAATGCCGATGCCGACGCGGTGCTCGACCAAACAGGCAAAATTATCTTGCCAGACATTTTGGCAAACGCTGGCGGCGTCACCGTGAGCTACTTCGAGTGGGCCCAGAACCGGCAGTTCTACCGCTGGAACCTCGACCGGGTGCGACAGGAGCTCGACAAGACACTAACCCAAGCGTTCGAAGAAACCTGGGAACTAGCCCGCACGCGCGACGTTTCGCTTCGCACGGCGGCGTTTATGCTGGGGATCGATCGCGTGGCTCGCGCAGCCATTTTAGGCGGAATAAGCTGAACTAATAGGGCCCTCAGCGTTTATGACAGGCGACAGGCAGCGCACTATTCAGAGAAAAGAATTCACCACGGAGACACGGAGAGCACAGAGAAAGACTGCTTATCCGCAGATGAATACAGATAGACGCAGATAGGAGAGCAGATGACCTTGCCTGAAATCTTATCTGTGTTCATCTGCGTTTATCTGCGGATTCTTAATTGCCTTCTCTGTGCCCTCTGTGCCTCCGTGGTAAATCTGAATTCTTTAAGCTCCGTATTTATTGAGCCGCCCCGCATTTGCTAAAGCCAGCGTCATCAGGTGCTTGGCTTCGAACTGGCCGAGACCGCCGCGGAGGCATTCGCTTTCGCCGAAGCGTTCGCAAGCGTCGGTGCGGCAGAACTTGGACCAGAGGAGCGTCGGCACCGGGTGCCAGCTATGGCTGGCGAGCATGCTGGGCGTGCTGTGATCGCCCGTGGCGATAAATACATCGGGCTTGAGCGCCGTGATGCGCGGCACGGCGGCGTCGTACTCTTCGGTCCGTTTCACTTTCGCCTCGAAGTTGCCGTCTTCGCCGGTGCTGTCGGTGTATTTGAAGTGGATGAAAAAGAAGTCGTACTTCGACCAGTTCTCTTCGAGCACTTTCATCTGCTCGTCGAGCGTCTGGGCGTTGCCGATGACGTCCATGCCCACGAGCCGCGCGAGGCCTTTGTACATTGGGTAAACCGCAATCGCGGCGGCACGCAAACCGTACACTTCCTCGTAGGTCGGCAGCTTCGGCTTGCTGGCGAAGCCGCGCAGAGTGAGGCAGTTGGCTTTCGCCTCACCGGCCAGCAGCTCGCGGGCTTGGCGTATGAATTCTTTGGCCACCTCGGCCGTCTTCTTGCTGTCGGCATCGACGGCCACCGGATCGAGCGGCGGCACACCAGTCGCTTGGGGATCGGTATCGAGCACGTTGCCATGCAGCCCTTGGCCACGCAACACGATCACAAACCGATGTTCCTTCACCGGCTCGACAAAAACTTCGATACCGGGAATCTTCACGGCACGCAGGCGAATCGCCAGCGGGGCGCTTTCCTCGCTGGGAATGCGTCCGGCGCGGCGGTCGGAGATGTTGCCAGCTTTGTCGATCGTGCAAAAGTTGGCTCGAATCGCCACGTCGCCGTCTTTCAGCTCGAAGCCGATGCCCGTGGCCTCTAGCGCGCCGCGGCCGATCACGTATTGCAGCGGGTCGTAGCCGAATAAGCCCAGGTGCCCTGGCCCGCTCCCCGGGCTGATGCCGGGCAGCACGGGAATGCTGCCGCCCAGAGCGCCGGCTTTGGCCAATGCGTCGAGGTTCGGGGTCTTGGCGGTTTCCAACTCGGTCATTCCGCCGGGTTGCCGCGGCAAACCGCCCAGGCCATCGCCGACGTACAGCACGATCTTGGTGTCGTTTTTGGTGTGGAGCTCGCGGGTTAGTTTATGGATGTCCATGGAAGGATGGGGGCTAGGGGCTGGGGATTTGGGGTTGGAATGATGAACGAGTACGAATCAATCGTCGCGAAAATTGAAGCACTGGCAAGGGGCGCATGGTTTGGAGCGATCAAAGTGGCACGGACTTTAGTCCGTGCTGCTCGAAGTCACGGACTAAAGTCCGTGCTACGAACAGAATGACACTGGGTAGCCGGCCGTCAGGCGGATAAAATCAGGGGCGCACGGCCGCGCCTCACACATGGAAGCAAATGATGACAACGATTACTTACGATCCAAATGGCGTTTTCCTGCCAACTGGCGGGATCACGAAAGACGACCTGGCGAAGCTCGCGCCGCGACTTGCCGCGGCCCGCGATGAAGTGCTGGCAGATGTGCGGCTCTGGGACACCGGTGGCGCGGTGCCCAAGGACAAGGAACCGCTCGACGCGGGTTTCTACGGTATGCCCGACCGGTTGCTCGCCGAGCTGAAAGAGCGCGGCGCGACAAGCGAGCTGGGCCAGATCCAAGCGGCTGCGGATCGGCTCTCCGGCATAACCGACAGCGTCGTGGTGCTGGGGATCGGCGGCTCGTACATGGGCGCGCGGGCCATCCTCGAAGCCCTCTGCCACGAGCACCACAACGAAGTGGCCGAGGCGATGCGCCACGGCCGGCCGCGGATGTACTTCGAGGGCAACAATGTCGACAACGACTCGGTGCTCGATCTTATTCGCCTGCTGCAGAGCCGCGGCGATCGCTGGGGAATCGTCGTCATCAGCAAGAGCGGCGGCACGTTGGAAACGGCCGTTGCCTTCCGCGTGCTGCTCCGCGAGCTGCGCGCGACGCTTGGTAGCAAGAGCAACCAGGCTGGCGAGTTGGTCGTTCCGGTAACCGGCACGTCGGGCAAGCTGTTCGAACTATCCAAGGCGCTCGGTTGCAAGGAAGTGTTTCCAGTGCCCGATGGCGTAGGTGGTCGGTTCTCGGTCCTCTCGGCCGTCGGCTTGCTGCCGGCCGCGCTCATGGGACTCGATATCGAAAAGCTGCTTCGCGGCGCCGCCCAGATGAATGAGCATTTCGCCACCGCCCCACCGAGCGAGAACATCGTGTTGCAGTACGTGGGCGTGTGCCACTTGATGGAAGAGCGCGGCCACGACATCCGGGTGCTGGCCACGTGGGGAAAGCATCTTGAGTCGTTTGGCTTGTGGTACGACCAACTGCTGGCCGAAAGCCTGGGCAAGCACGAACGTGGCGCGCTGCCGCTCACGGTCGTCAACTCGCGTGACCTGCACTCACGCGGTCAGCAGCACCAGGAAGGAAAACGCGACAAGCTGATCACCAATCTGATCGTCGAGCACTCACGCGGCGATGGCATCGGCATAGGCCGAAGCGATCTCGACCAGGACGGCCTCAACGAACTAGCCAACAAAACAATTCCCGACATCCAATCGGCCGCGATCGCGGGAACGAACAAGGCCTACCGCGACGACAACCGCCCGACAGCCGACATCCGCGTACCACGCCTCGATGAGTACACGCTCGGACAGCTCTTCCAGATGATGATGATCGCGACAACGGTCGAAGGCCGGCTGATCGGGATCAATCCCTATGGGCAGCCGGGTGTTGAGGCGTATAAGAAAAACATGAGCGCCATCTTGCGCGGCAAGGCATAAGTAGGTTCCGCGAGCCGAGCGAAACCTCTTGCGAGAAGGAATGACCAAACCCCAATGACCAATAATTTATTCTTTGACAGGATAACGGGACCGGCAGGGTCAACAGGATTGGAAACAAAGAGGCGTAGGTCAGGCTGTGCCTGACAATTTGTTAGATTTGATTTGTTGTCAGGCATAGCCTGATCTACGAAACTGGTAAGAATCGGTTTTCATCCCCTAAATCCTGCCGATCCTGTTACCCCGTCTAGTATCTGCGTTTCGATTTAAATCGAACTTTTGTTCGCCGCGAGCATTTTCTCAAAATGATAACCCCCACTGCCTGAAATTTTTCTAGATATTCAGATTTTTTCATACATACCTTCTTGTTATTTTCTTGTTATTTTATCCCGGACAGATACACTAATAGACGCTATAAGCTGCCGGGATTAGTTTATGCACTCCCGAAATGTTGGCATTGCGGCGACAAGCGAAGACAGGCGAATGCATTCGAAAGAATAAATCTGATAAAAGGAAATGCGAGTATGAATCGTTCCTTCGTGCAAAAGAGCCTGGGAATGCTAGTGGCTTTATTCGTGGTGCTCGCTGTAGAGAGTTCAACAGCGAATGCAGCGATCAGCATTTCGATAGATGGCGATGTGTATGGCCAAAACTTCGATACATTGCCCGCGAGTGGCTCGCCCACTTGGACAGACGACAGCACTCCCCCAGGCTGGTTTACTGATCGTACGGGAAACGGGACCACGATCGTGGCAAATAGCGGCGGGAGCAATGCCGGCAATTTGTATAGCTATGGAACTGAAACGAATACTGATCGGGCCCTTGGCTCCCTTGGTAGTGGCAACGCTGCAGTGGGCGACCTAGCTTGGGGCGCGCTGTTTCAGAACAATACCGGTAGTTCATTAGAAAGCGTCGATATTTCGTATGTAGGTGAACAGTGGCGCAACAGCGCTGCGGCAGCGCAAACTGTAACGTTCTATTACAAAGTTGATAACTTGACGTCGCCTGGCCCACCAACAGCGGCCGAGTTTAATCTCGCCGGCGGCACCGCTGGCTGGACCGCCTTTACATCGCTCGATTTCACAAGCCCTATCACTGGTGGAACCGCTGGTGCTTTGGATGGTAACCTGTCGGAAAATCAAGTCGCAATCAGTGGCACGCTTACTTTCGGTAACTTGGTAGCCCCAGGCCAATTTGTGTGGATCGGTTGGAGCGATCCTGATCATACTGGTGCCGATCATGGCCTTGCGATCGACAATTTCGAGGCAACATTCCATACACAGGAAGTTGCCGCTGTACCCGAAGCCGCCAGCGTGGTGGTTTGGGGGTTGTTGGGTGGTGTCGCGGCAGCGGGTGGCTTCACACGTCGGCGAATCAAGGGCTGGTTGAGCTAAAGTTCTCTCACAGATCGACTGCCTACTGAGCCGCGTCGAAACACGACGCGGCTCGTTTCATGTAGGTCGGGCTGTACCTGACAACCATGTTCTTTCTTTACGCGGCGCGGTGCGTTGTCTTATAAGAAGAATATGAACGCGATTCTGCGGGGTAAGGGTTAAAAGATTAACCACAGAGACACAGAGGGCACAGAGAAAAGTTGGATTGGGGTGGGAAAATGGCTCTTAAACACACCCACGTCAAAACTGGCTTGCTTGATTTCGAGTATTGCGCCTCGCTTTCAATCATTCACAACGACTTGGAACCGGATATCGCGTCACAGCGGTTGAATCTTGTACCGAGCCGCAGTCACCGCAAGGGCGACCCGCGCACAACTCCAATAGGCACACCGCTGGAAGGAGTCTACAAATCCGGTTATTGGTCGGTCAAACTGGAAACTCTCGATGGCGAAGATTTGGCAGAGTTTTTGTTTCGAATCGCTCAGCAATTACATCCGGCTAAAGAATACTTGCGTAGCGTTGTCGACGATGGTGGCACGATTGAATGTTTTATTGGCATCTTTATCACAGGGCTTTGCGACCAAATCCTACCAGCCAAACTACTGACGCAGCTCGGAGAGCTTGGCATCAGTCTTAGGCTCGATTATTACAAGTTTTCAGACAATACAGAATCGAACGGCGAATAAAAAGTATTTACCACTCGTGGGTACTTCAAATGGCAACAACAATTACTTGGTTTGGACACAACGCATGGTCCATTGAAACGGGCGGCTCGGTAATCCTTGTTGACCCTTTTCTTAACGACTCGCCGACGTCGCCCGTGAAGGCCGACGGGGTGGAGGCGGATTTTATTTTGCTTTCGCACGGCCACTCGGACCACTTGGGCGATACCGTTGCAATCGCCAAGCGAATGGGTGCAACCGTTCTGACGAACTTCGAAGTTGGCGAGTGGCTCAAGAAGCAAGGCTTGGCGGAGAGCCAGGTGATTGGCATGAACCCGGGCGGCGGCGTGAAGATGCCGTTCGGGCATGTGAAGTTCACAATCGCATTTCACAGTTCGAGCTTGCCGGATGGTTCCTATGGTGGTGTGCCAGGGGGCTTCTTGTTGCAACTCGCAGATGCGAAAATTTATTTCGCCTGCGACACGGCGTTCTTCTCCGACATGAAGACGATCGGCGGCTTTGGGCTCGATCTGGCCGTGCTGCCGATCGGCGATTTGTACACGATGGGGCCGGATGATTCGATCAAGGCAATTAAGCTGCTTACCCCTAAGCATGTCGCGCCGTGCCATTACAACACTTGGCCACCCATCGCGCAGGACGCCGTGGTCTGGGGCAATCAGGTGGAATTGCACACCACGGCCGAGCCGATCGTGCTGGAACCGGGCGGGCAAATCTCGCTCTAAGAACGTGTTTTGAAATTCCAAGGGCTGTATTGGAACCCTCTCCCTTTGGGAGAGGGCAGGGTGAGGGGGGCCCTAGTCTTCTGGTAATTCACCCTCACCCCAACCCTCTCCCAAAGGGAGAGGGAGAATTTCAAAACACGTTCTAGCAGCCTTTCTGGCGACTACCACGGGGCATAGGGGCTCGTCATAATGAGGAGTTCCTGGTTGGGTCTATCTAAAAAGAATCTTGAGGAACATGTTATGCGTTCAAGTTTCAAATACATCGGCATCCTGTGCGTCGCCATCGTGGCACTTGGAACTGCCGTCGCGGCTGGCGTACAGGCCGAAGATGCGCTTCGCTGGAAATTCAAAGTTGGCGAGAAGCTCGACTACAACATGACGCAAGAAATGAAGATGGCGATCAGCGGGGCGCCGTTCCCTCAGCCGATCAACACCGACATGCGCCAGGAAATGGACATGACGTGGGAAGTGCTGGGCGTCGACGACAAGAGCGGCGAAGCGGTGATCCGCCAGAAGTTCGAACGTGTCAAAATGAAGATGAATTCGCCGCTGCCGCTGGGCTCGTTCGAATTCGACTCGAAGTCGGAAGAGCCACCAACCGGCCCGGCCGCGAACATTGCGCCCATGTACAAGGCCATGACGGAGGGCGAATTCGAAATCACGATGACATCCCGTGGTGAGGTCAAGGATGTGAAGATCCCCGAGCAAATTCTCACCGCGCTCAAGAACTCGCCAGCCGCTGCCCAGATGGGCGATGTCGCCACTTCCGAGGGATTCAAGAAGATGATCTCGCAAGGCGCTCTGGTATTGCCCAAGGACCCGCCGAAGAAAGGCGACTCCTGG
>CAZGMU010000055.1:0-17443 GCA_964526975.1 uncultured Planctomycetaceae bacterium | reverse complement strand
AGGTATTATACCTACACACTACTTGCTAGCTGACACAAGATTTCTTACAGGGCCTTTGCTGACGGTGTGCAGGATTGCTGAGTAAGCGCGTGTTCCGCGACCAGCGGTCGTGGCTTTATAGCGTTAGTCGACTTCTTTGGCGTTGATCCAACTCATGAGTTTGCGGAGCTTGGCGCCGGTGACTTCGACAGGGTGGTTTTTGTCTTTTTCCTTCATCGCTTTGAAGTTCTTGCCGCCGCTCTTGGCTTCGTCGATCCATTCCTTGGCGAACTTGCCTTCCTGGATTTCGCTGAGGATCTTCTTCATTTCCTTCTTGGTTTCATCAGTGACGATGCGTGGGCCGCGGGTGTAGTCGCCGTATTCGGCAGTGTTGCTCACACTGTAGCGCATGTAGTTGAGGCCGCCTTGGTAGAAAAGGTCGACGATGAGCTTCAGCTCGTGCATGCACTCGAAGTAGGCCATCTCGGGTTGGTAGCCGGCTTCGACGAGGGTTTCAAAGCCAGCCTTCACGAGAGCGGCCGCGCCGCCGCAGAGGACGGCTTGTTCGCCGAAGAGGTCGGTTTCGGTTTCTTCCTTAATCGTGGTTTGGATGACGCCGCCGCGGGTGCCGCCGATGGCTTTGGCGTAGGCCATGCCCATCTTAAAGGTTTCGGGGCTCGCACCTTCGCTGGTGGCGATGAGGCAAGGGACGCCGCCGCCAGCGACGAATTCGCTGCGGACGAGGTGGCCCGGGCCTTTGGGGGCGACGAGCAGAGCGTCGTGGCCGGCGGGTGGCTTGATGAAGCCGAAGTGGATGTTGAAGCCGTGGCTGCACATGAGGACGGCGCCGGGCTTGAGGTTCGGCTTGATTTCCTTTTCGTAGAGGTCGCCTTGAAGCTCATCGGGAACGAGGATGTTGATGAGGTCGGCCTCGCGGGCAGCTTCGGCAGCGCTGACGGGCTTGAAGCCGTGGCTGATGGCGAGGTCGTAGTTCTTGCCGCCGGGGCGCTGGCCGATGACGACGTTGACGCCGCTGTCGCGGAGGTTCTGGGCCTGGGCGTGGCCTTGCGAGCCGTAGCCGATGATGGCGACGGTCTTGCCCTTGAGGGCGGAAAGGTCGGCGTCTTTGTCGTAGTAAATAGTGGCTGCCATGGTTGCTCCAGGAAGATTTACCACGGAGACACGGAGAGCACAGAGAAGAAATACAGAAGAAGAGGGAACACTAATCTTCGCTAATGATCACTAATAGAAAGAAAAAGGCGATTTGCAGCTTCGATTCATTAATGCAAATTAGTGGCAATTGGTGTTCTTCTTTTATCCTTTTTTGATCTCCGTGCTCTCCGTGTCTCCGTGGTTAATGAATTGGAATTGTTTTATTAAGCTTCGCCGGCGTATTTTTTCAGGCCGCCGGTGGCGTTGTTGTTGCTGCGGTCGACGCTGCGGACCATTGCGATTCGGCCGGTGCGGACCAGTTCGACGATGCCGAACGGTCGCATGAGGTCGATGAAGGCTTCGATCTTTTTTTCCTGGCCGGAGATTTCGACGGTGACTTCTTCCGGGGCGACATCGACGATGCGGCCGCGGAAGATCGAAGCCAACTCGCGGATTTCGGATCGCTGGCCGGGCTTCATCTTGACTTTGATCAGCATCAGGTCGCGTTCGACATGGTCGCGTGAGCTGACGTCGTCGACGCGGACGACCGTAACGATCTTTTCGAGCTGCTTGCGGACCTGGGCCAGCACGCTGTCGTCGCCGACGACGACAAACGTCATCCGCGAGAGTCGCGGGTCTTCGGTTTCGCCGACGGCGAGGCTATCGATGTTGTAGCCGCGCGAGGCGAACATGCCGGCCACATGGGCGAGCACGCCGGGGACGTTTTGAACGGTGGCAGAGAGGACGTGACGCATGGGGGAGGATGCAGGATAGGGGATGCAGGGGACAGGGTTCCAAGACACCCTCACCCCAGCCCTCTCCCGGCTCGGCGGCCGAGGCGGGGGAGGAAGAAAACGGGAACCTTCGATAATATCTGCCCTTAGACACGGCCGCAACCGGCGAAGTTCGGGCCCAAAGCCCCTGATTTACCGCTTTAGCGACCGGTACACGAACACAACCAAACATAAATCGGCCAGGAGCACGAACATCCAAATCGGATAGTCGGGATAGGCAGCTTGGGCAGCAGCGCCAACATCGGCGACTGTTATGAAAACCAGAGCAGCGAAGACAATAATGATGATCGGATTCTTCATCTGCGTGCCGGCTATGATTTGTCTATTCCATCGGCGGACGTTCACCGGGCAAAGGTGGCGGACCGCGACGGCCGCGGCGTCGAGGTGGGGCATCGGGACCGCCGGGACCATCTGGTCCGCCGGGTGGTGGGCCCATTCGCTTTTCGAATGACTTGTCGGGCGTACCATGGAAGAAGCGCGGGATGTATGGGTAGTCGGCGGTGGCGACGTAGTAGTAGGTGCCTTCGGGATACTCGGGTGTGACGCCGGTGCGGCCGTTGGCTTTGTCTAGGTCGCCGCTGCCTGCGATGAACTCGAAGTCTTGTTCGAAGGTGCCGTCGTATTTGCCACCGGGGCCGGCGTCGCCCTTGGGACGCTCGTCTTTCTTCATGTGGTAGCTGGAGCGAAGTTTCTTGAGGGGCGACTTCGCGTCGTTGGCTTTTTCGTGTCCGTATTCGGCGTAGAAGGGGAAGCCATCGGCGGCGTAGCCGATGAGGAGCATTTGCTCACTGCCCTGCTCTTTGCGGAGGCGCTCGATGAGTCCGGTGGGCAGGCCATGGTAGTGGTAAGTGCCAGTGGGTTGCACGTGGGCGTGGCTGCTGTCGATGCCGAGGTTCATGCGGCCCAGGCCTTGGTAGTTCCACACCTTGCTGCGATCGACGCCCGGTCCCATGCGTGTGCCGGGGCCGGGGCGGCTGAGGATCTTGTCGCCGGGTTGCCAGATTTCGGCGGTGCCGGGGTCGAAGACGACGCCGTTGATTGCAACGCCGAACAGGTTGCCGCGCAGCGGTCGCAGCTCGTTGGCCGCTTGGGGTTTTAGCGGCATTTCAAAGTGATACTTTTGGGCGCTGATTTCATTGGGGTTGCCGCGGTTGGGAAACTGGCCGGGCTTATGGTCTGGCAGGCCGTTGGCCTCGATGATGCGTTTGTCGCCTTCGCTTTTGATCGTGACGTGGCTCTTGGGGTCGCTGTCGTCGTGCCCTTCGTGGGCGTGGGTCGTGGTGGCCGTTACTAGCACCGCAGTCAGCAATAGGAGCGTGAAAGAGCGTGTCATAGACGGTGTTTCCGGGTTGGGTGAGTGTTTGTATTGAATCGCGCTAAGCCGCAAGCGGCGGGGGCTGAGGGGAGTGCTGGCAGTGGCGGCAGGAAGCCCAGTTCTATAACCGTCAAAGTTTACCAAAGTGACGGTCGGATTGGCCGGTAAATCCCGAATGACCCCACTTTCAGGATTAACCGTCAGAGTCGCACCGTCCGATACGACTACTGACCCACTTCTCTGCCATTTCTCATTTGAGATTCACCGCAGGCCAGGGGCGCAACCCGAACCCGCAAGACTAATCTAATCGCAAAGGTAACGCACATGGCATTCAAAACGGGTGGCCGTAAATGCAAGTTCGAGTCGTTGGAGAATCGCCAGATGATGGCGGGCGACGTGGTCGGCAGCGTTCACGCCGGCACGCTCAAGCTGCGAGGCGACAACTTCGGCAACGGGGTCACGATCACGGCTGGTGCGCTGCCGAACTCGGTACTGGTTACGGGCATTACCCATGAGGGGCATCCGACGAACTTGGACGGCATGTCCAATGGCTCGGTAACATACTTGGGAGTGACCAAGGGCCTGAATATCAAGATGAAAGGCGGCAACGACTCGGTCGACATTCAAGATATTACGGTCAACGGCCTGACGAAAATCAACATGGGCATCGGCGTCAACGAAGTGACCATCGACGATGCCGAATTGTGCAAAGGCCTCTTCGTGAAGACGGGCCGACATGCAGACACCGTCACCGTCACCGATACAATAGTCACCGGCAAGGCGACCTTCAAGACAGGCTCCGACTGCGACCATGTAACGCTTGCAGATTCTACGTTTGGCGCGCTCTCCGTGAACCTCAATAAAGACAACGATGAATTGACGACCGAACATATTTCGGTAACCACCGAAACCAGGCTCGATGGCGGCTGGGGCATCAATATGTTCAACGACGGCATCAGCAATTTCTACGGCGGCATCTACAACAGGACTCGGTTGAACGGCTAGCCTCCGATCAATCGCGGTTGCTTATTCCAGAAACTCAATCGCCCGCGGCTCTTCATGGGCCGCGGGCGGTTTTTTGCGCGCCTACTACGGACTTTACAACACTTCGTCGGAAGCTAGTGGTCTGTTCAGCGCTGATTGGATAGTAGCTGAATTCGCAAGAATTCGGCCGCACTGCAACAAGTCCGAATTTTTGCAAATTCAGCTACATTGGAAATCGGTTTGAAACCGCTTTTAGCCTCGCTGTCGTCTGGCCTCGTAAAAAAGCACGGCGGCTGTCGTTGAGACATTGAGGCTATCGGCCTGGCCGTGCATCGGCAGGCGGATAGGCGTGATGCCGTCAGCGGTCCAGGCGTTTGATAGTCCATCTGCTTCACTGCCGAGCACGATGGCCGCGCCGGTGGTGAAGTCGACCTCGGTGTAGAGCCGCGCGGCATCTGGCCGCGCGGCGATAATCGCCAATCGCCTGGCTCGCAGCCAGTCGAGTGCGTCGGCCGACGAGGTTTCGCAAATATTCGGGCGAAACACCGTGCCGATGCTGGCGCGAATCGTGTTGGGATTATAGAGGTCGGTACGACCGTCGGCGATGATGATCGCGTCGATTCCCGCGGCGTCGGCGCTGCGGAGAATCGCGCCGACGTTGCCAGGCTTTTCGAGGCCTTCCAACACCGCGACCAAGGGATTGGTCGGAAGCTGTAGACTGGCAAGAGATGTATATGGCGTTTCGGCGATGACGACGATGCCGTCGTTCCGATCGCCAAAGGCAAGTTTCGCGAACACCTCACGCGAGACCGGTAGCAATTCGGCGGCGTGTTTTTTACAGGCTACTCTAGCCTGCAAACTTTCAGGCAATTGGCAAAGTTCGTCGCAAACGAACGCCTTCAGCGGACGAATGCCGGAATCGAGGGCGCGGCTTATCTCGCGTGCGCCGTCGATAATGAATTTCTTCTGCCTGCGCCGCTCGCTTCCCTCGCGCAAGCGAATCGCGTCCTTCACTTGCGGGTTGTGTCGGCTGGTAATCACGAGCGGCTGAGCCATCCACCCATAATCAAGGGAAAGCCAAGCCAGGTCAACGCGTTGCATGGATTCGCGATCGGCAAGGTGGTATAGTCGGCCGTATGCACGTTTTCACTTATGGCACGTTGATGTTTCCCGAGGTGTGGCGGACGGTCGTGGGCAAGGACTTTGAGGCCGTAGAGGGAACGGCCGCGGGGTTCGAGGTGTATCGAGTACGCGATGCGGTATTTCCTGGCATGATAGTTGAGGAAAATGATAAAGCAGCTCGCGGTGTTGTGTATTTGAATGTCGATCCGGAATCGGTCGAGCGGCTCGATCGGTTCGAAGACGACTTTTACGGACGGCTGCCGATCGAGATCGACTGCAGCGACGGCCAGCGGCGAATGGCGAACGCGTACGTCGTGCCTGAGAAGAATCGTGGTGTGTTGGCGGCTGAGTTGTGGCGCGGTGAGTCGTTTCTGGCCAGCGGCGGATTGGAGCAATTTATCAACGGCTTTGCTGGGTTTGGCCGCGTAGAGGGCGACGACTAACGAAGCGGTGGCCGTAGCTGAATTCGCAAGAATTTGGATCTACCAAGGATGGCCGAATTCTGGCGAATTCAGCTAGGAGCGGAGGGAGGATGGTTTTCGGCTTGGGGCGGTTCCTGGCCGAAGACGAACTCCATGATTTGCTCGCGGTGGCGATAGTAAAGGGTTGCCAGGATCGCGATTCCGATCAGCGCCACGAGGATGGTTGCCCGAGTTTCCGCGTGCTTGACCCAATCGGTAACCTGCTCGCCGAACATATACGACAGACCGAATACCGTGCCGACAACGAGCGACGCGCTGATTATGTCGTAGATCAGAAAGCGGCGAAATGGCAGCCGCACGACGCCCGTCATTACGTAAACAGGTGCACGGATGCCGACGAGGAACCGTGCGAGCACCATGACTTTCAGCGCATGCGCCTCGACTGCTTTCTGGAATTGCTGCTCATTTTCCGAGGCGAAGAGTTTGGCGAACCGCGGGTGGGACGTGAAGATGCCGTGCCCCCAACGGTGGCCGATGGCGTACATAATGCTGTCGCCCACGACGGCACCGGCCAGGCAGACGGCTAGCGCGATGCGCCAATCCAAATGGTCCTGCGAACTAAGGACGCCGGCGAGCACGATGAAGGCTTCTTCCGGGATCGGCAGACCGCAGCCGGTTAGCGCAATCAAGACGAAGAAACCAAGGTAGCTGCTCGGGTGTAGGAGCGATGCGAGCATCGTGCGGTATCGGGCGTGTGATCAGGAATGGGATGGGCGGTCCGATCGATCGCTGTTGAGTCCGAACGTGATGAGTCGAACGTCCCCCTCGCGCTCGCCAGGAGCGACAAGCAAGGCGGCGATCTCGGGCCGGGCCTCGCAGTATTTGCCTGCCCGTTCGGGTCCCAGTACGTAGAACGCGGTCGAAAGTCCTTCGGCCTCGGCCGCGGTGGGCGCGAGGACTGTTGCAGAATATAACCCTTCGGCCGGATATCCGCTGCGCGGATCAAGAATGTGCCCGTAGCGGCGTCCGCGACGGATGAAAAACTGCGTGCCCGCCCCGGAGGTCGAGAGAGACTGGTTTCGCAGAATCAATTCGGCGAGCGTTTCGGCTGGACGGAGAGGATGGCGAATCGCGACACGCCAACCGCTGCCCCCCGCGCCGGGCTGATCGCCACGAGCTAGCACGCTGCTTTTGCCGCCATGGAGCAGGTAGTCGTCGACGTCGTGGCGAGCTAGCAATTCGGCCATGCGGTCGAGCGCATAGCCTTTACCCAAACTGTTAAGATTGACTGACATACCAGGACGGTGAAACGCGATGGTTCGCTTCTCGCCGTCGAGCGTGAGATGCTGCATGCCGATGCGACCGCGGGCTTCGGCGATTTGGTCGTCGCTCGGAACACGCCCCTCACGGCGCGAAAAGCCCCAGGCCTCGGACAGCGGCCCGCTGGTGATGTCGAGGGCTCCGTCGGTTTCTTGGTTCAGTTGCTGGGCCTGGCAAAAAAGATTGAAAAGGCGTGGTTCAACGACAACAGGCTCCTGGGCCGCGAGGCGATTCAGGCGAACGACTTCGCTGTCGTCGCGATAGACAGTCATCTGCGATTCGAGCGCCTCGACCAGATCGAGCGCCTCGAAGACATGCTCCATCGAGTTGTCGTTGCGATTGGCGGCGAGTTGAACCTCGAACTCACAAGCCATCGCGCGACGGCACACGCTGACAATCAGCGAGCCGCGCTCATCGACCGGCGAAACCGTTTCCACCGGTCGGCTGGCGATGCCGGCCAACTCGCGCGTAACACCAGCGCCGTGAAAAAAGCTGCGGCGGGTGTGGCGGTCGATGGACATACGCTTTGTATTGTACGTTGGCGACAGGGGCGACGCACCAGGCGCTGGTATCGTCGGAAAAGTGGGGTGCCGCTTATACTGCACGGGCTTAGAGGCTTAAAACGCGAAGGCGTGAAACGGTCCTTATAGTTCTTACGTCTCAGGCACCTTCATTCGGCCCACTCCAACCAAGTCCAACTAAAGAGGAACTGCAGAAACGTGTCGAGCGAGCTAATTATTAGCGTATCTGGCCTGCGGGGCGTGGTGGGCGACTCTTTGACGCCCGAGGTGGCATTTCGATACGCGGCGGCGTTTGCCGGGACGTTGCCAAGCGGCCCCGTAGTGGTTACGCGAGACGGGCGGGCCAATGGCCCGCAGTTGGTTCCTGCGGTAATTGCCGGATTGTCGCAGAGAGGAACGCGGCGCGTGCTGGATGGCGAAGTTATCGCGACACCAACGACCGGCGTTCTGGTGCGGCAACACGGGTGCGCAGGCGGGATTCAGATCTCGGCCAGTCATAATCCAGCGCCGTACAACGGGCTGAAGCTCTTCTCCGGCGAGGGACGCGTGGTACCGGCCATGGCAGGCGAGGCGGTGCTGGCGGGGTATCGAAACACGGCAAGCACCGCCCTGCCAGACGATTGGCTGGCAGCGCAGCACAACGTTGAGCAACTTGCCGATACCACGAGCGCACACATTCGCTTGATCGAAAAGATCGTGGATGTCGACCGGATTCGAGCCAAGCGGTTTCGCGTCGTGCTCGATGCGAACCATGGCTCGGGGAGTGTCCTGGGAAAACCGTTGCTGGAGCGACTCGGTTGCGAAGTGACCATGTTAGGCGGAACGCCGGATGGGCTCTTTGCCCATGAACCCGAGCCAACAGCCGAGAACTTGTCGAGCGTGCTGGCCGATGTTTCGCGCATCGGCGCGACGATCGGTTTTTGTCAGGACCCAGATGCGGACCGCCTGGCAATCATCGACGAACGCGGGCGCTACCTGGGCGAGGAATACACGCTGGCGATGTGTGTCGATCATGTGCTGCGAAAGACGCCGGGACCAGTGGTCACGAATTGCTCGACCAGTCGCATGACCGAAGACTTGGCGCGGAAGTATGACGTGCCGTTCGCGCGGTCGGCCGTGGGCGAGGCGAATGTTGTCGACACGATGATTCGCGAGTCGGCCGTGATTGGCGGTGAGGGGAACGGTGGTGCGATCGATCCGCGCGTGGTTTTCGTGCGTGATAGCTTCGTGGGCATGGCGCTGGTGCTTGCCGCCATGGCCGAGCGCGGGCTGCCGGTTAGCTCGCTCGCTAGTGAACTACCTCGCTATGAGATTCATAAGACGAAGCTGACGGTTGCCCGCGAGAAGGTTCCGGCCGCGCTGGATGCGCTCGTGGCCCGGTTTCCCGAGGCCGCTACCGACCGGATGGATGGTTTGCGGTTCGACTGGGTGCGCCCGGACGGTAGCGGCGCGTGGCTCCTGGTGAGAGCGAGCAACACCGAGCCGATTGTGCGCGTGATCGCCGAGGCACCGAGTATCAGTGAGGCGCGACGGCTGGGCGAAGCCGCTGTGGCAGTTATGGCAAGTTGAGCCGAAAGACTGCCTCGACGTGTATTTAATCGGGAAGATTGGCGCGGACTTTCACAGCTAATGGAGGCAAATGGTCCGCCACTACCTGCCAGACGATATCCATTTTCACGCCAAAATAATGATGGATGAGCACGTCGCGCATGCCTGCGATCTGCTTCCACGGCACGTCTGGATTGGCCGATCGTATTTCTTCGGAGAGGCCTTTGACAGCTTCGCCGATTATTTCGAGATTGCGCGCCACGGCATCTTGTGCCATTGGGTTGGCAAGAAACTCACCTCGACCGCCGGAAGTGTAGCTTTCAATTCGCTGAATTGCATCACGAATATGCGATAAGTAAACGCGATCGTTTTTCACAATGGTACGGCCTGAGAAAGAATCCGTTCTTCAAGATAGGGGCTAATGCCGCCTTCAATAACAACGTCAACTTTCCGCCCCAGCAATTCTTCGACTGCCTGCTTGAAGCCGACTTGGTCCAGCAGAGATCGTTTCGACTCGAGGCTAACGAGGAGGTCTACATCGCTGGCGTTCGTATCGTCGCCACGGCTCATGGAACCGAAGACGCGAACGTTGTAGGCCCCATATTTTTCAGCTAGGCGAAGAATCGCCTCTCGTTTTGTACTCAATGCTTGATTCATTGGGTTTTCGAGCAAAGCCCATGGTGGGACACATTAAGAGCATCTAACAGAATGAGCGAAACCGCCAAGAGCATAAAGGGCACCAAGAAATTCACTGTTGGTTTTTGTGTTCCTTGGCGACTTGGCGGTTCAATTTGTTAGAAGCTTTGAGTAATTATAGCACGCTCCACACGGATGATCGGAATGGCTCAATTACGGCCCGTTTTTTCCGCAGCCGCACGAAGAGCCACGAGGAATGGCACGGGCTCGGCACCCAGCGCGTTGAGCACCGTGCCGCCGGCCGTAAAGACGTGCGTAACCCAGCTTGCTTCGCCGTACTTCTCCAGTGCCGCGCCACCTTCGCCGCCGCCGACGTAGACCTCGATGTTGTTGTCAGTCATGCGCTTGAGCTGCGGAATGAACCGACGGGTGCCCCCTTCGAAGCGTGGGTCTTCGAACATGCCGAACACGCCGTTGTAAAACGCCACGGCCCCTTGCAGCTTCATGAACTCGCCGATTTCGTGCTCGAACAATTCGTTCGTCTTGGGGCCGACGTCGAACTGCTCGTCGCCGGGTTTTAGTTCATCCACCACCGAGCCATCTTGAATAACGAAATCGACCGGCAACACGAACTTGATCCCCTTCGCCTGCCCTTCCTCGATCATCCGCTTGGCCTGATCGATGCGGGACTGTTGCACGAAGTAAGGCTGATCCTTGTTGGCAGGGTCTTCCGCTTTGCCGAGACAGGTGTTTTTGCCTTCGATGAGCGCAGCCGCTTTGCGGAGCGCACCAGAGAGAGCGCCGGCGGCAAAGACGCGAGTGATCTTACCGCGATGGATCATCGCTTCCAGGTCGTCGAGTTTGTCGGCTTTGAGACCGCTGAAGATGACAAGCTGCGAATCGAGGCAGCGAATCATTGGTCCTTCGAACTCTGCCGCGACATATTCGCCGAGGGCGACGCGCTTCATCGCTGCCGGCACCACCACGCTGCACGCATCGAGGCTACCGGCCGAGAGCGCTTCGAACACGTACGTCGTGCTCAGCTTCGAGGCGAGCTCGTTAGCCAGCTTGGCCAGCTTCGGCGCGAGCCCGGGAAGGTCGGCCGGCTTGGCTTTCCAGAGCACCCGCTCGATCTCGTACTTGCGCGTGTTCTCCAGCATGAAGATGCTGCCCGGCTTGGCCGCGGCGATTTGCTCGGCCACGGCTGGCAGAATGGTCAGCGACGATTCGTCGAGCCAATCGGGGATCAATACGATTTCATGGTCGAGAATCTTGCCAAGGCGCTCGGCAACCTTGGAAAGCGATCCCTCGGGCTTGCGACCGATGTGACCGAAGACGATCTGCTTCCAGCCGCGGGCGATGCCGAACCGTAAGGTGTCGACCATCGAGCGGAGGCGGATGTCGCCATCGCCGATGTTCGCCCCCGGCTTGCAGTCGAGGTCGCCCCGGACGAGCACGGGCGAACCGGCGGGCAGGTCTTCGAGCGACGCTACGCCGGGAATGGCGCGGAGGTAGTCGGAAAGGGATTGATCCGGGGCCGCCGATCGACCAGCGAGTAGGGTTTCACACCATGCTTGTATTTCTTTTTCCGTAACGGCCATGAGTTGTCCTCCGATGTCGGCTCCGAGATACTTGAAGGTGTCTGAGAATTCAAATGTATGGGTGGCACGCCCTGAGTCCGCGAAGGGCGTGGAACGCAAAGCGTGAAGAACCGCGCCCTTCCCATAGCGTCAGGGCGTGCCACCCGAAATTCTCGGATTACCCAGATATTTTATTTATTCCGGCACTTGGCATACCAAAGCTTATCACTAGCGGCCAAAGCCTAACCCAGCATCCCGGATAGAGAGTCACTTGGTCAAGCCGCTTCACTTAATTCAGGAAATTGCCGACGGACTTGCCGAAGTCGATGGGCATTATGTGCGTCTCGTTCGTGTGCCTGCCGCAGATAACGAAGGCTCCGAGCAACCGGAAGCTGATGAAAATGCTCCAGCAGTTGATCCATTGGAGACCATAATCGCGGCGCTAGCCGAACCGATCGAGTATCCACCGCTGGCAGCGGGAATCGTGCCGGGCGATCGGGTGACGATTGCCCTTGATGAAACCGCGCCCTGCGCGGCGGCAGTTGTTCGCGGCGCGATCAAAGCGTTGCAACTCGCTGGTGTGGAGAACGAATCGATTGCCATCGTGGCAAACGACGCACAAGTGATTCAGGGTTGTCGTGAGCTATGCGCAGAGGAAGTTGCCGGTGGGGTGCGATTCTTGGTTCACGACCCGAGCGATGAGAAGAACTTGTGCATGGTCGGGATGACCAAAGGAGCGGCGCCTGTGGTGGTGAATCGCGAAATCTTCGAGGCCGACGTGGTGCTGCCGATTGGTTGCGCCCGGGTGGGAAGCCGCGGCGTATTCGAGACGTTGTTCCCACGTTTCTCTAGCGCGGCAGCCATCGAACGATATCGAACGCCCATGCTAATGGAGTCGGCGACCGAGCGATCCGAGCAGCGGCGCGAGACAACTCAGGCCGGCCGGTTGATCGGCGCGCCGCTGGTCGTCGAAATTGTTCCTGCTGGTGGCGAAGCAGTGTCGAAGATTCTGGCTGGTGAGCCGACGGCGGTGGGTGAAGGAAGCCAGAAACTAGTCAGTGATCGCTGGCTCCGCGAAAGCCCACAGCAAGTCGACTTGATGATCGCGACGATTGACGGCGGCCCGGAGTCGCAAACATGGGCCAACGTCGGCCGGGCTCTGGCGATGGCGGAGCATCTGGTCGTGGATGGCGGCGCGGTGGCGATTTGTTCAAACCTGAGCGAGCCGCCAGGGCCATCGTTGAGCCGGCTGATCGGAAGCCCAGATCTGGAGAAGGTGATTCGGAAGCTTGCCAACGAGCATGATGCCGATAGCTGGCCGGCTTGGCAGTTGGCCCGCGCGCTGCAGCGTGGGCCGGTCTATTTCTTGAGCCAACTGGACGAAGAAACGGTCGAAAACCTCGGCCTCGCGCCGGTCGAGAGCATCAACGAAATCGTGCGACTGGCCAAACACTACGAGACGTTTCTAGTGGTCGAGGATGTGCAGAACGCTGTCGTTGCGCTCGCGAAGGGCAGTGATGAGTTCGAGTGATCTTTCAACATTCGATCGCGAATACCAGGCGCTGCAATCGGGCAGGGCGGTCGTAGACTTGGCGGATTGGTCGAGCATTTCCGTGACAGGCGCCGATCGGCAAGCGTTTCTGCACAACTTCTGCACGAACGACGTGAAGCGATTGGCGCCGGGCGCAAGTTGCGAGGCGTTTTTCACGAACGTCAAAGGCAAGATCGTGGGCCATGGGCTGATCCATTGCCGCGAGAATGAACTGGTAATCGTCGGAATGCCGGGCCAAGCGGAACGGCTCGTTGCCCACTTAGACCGATATGTTATTCGCGAAGATGTTGCGCTGCGCGACGTGACGGCAGAACGAAGCTACTTGTTCGTGACTGGCGATGCGCCGATTGAGAGCCAAGCGGTTTCCATGTCCTGGCCAATTACCGGACGGACGGACTCGAAGTTGCGTGAAGTCGAGGCTAGCGCGAAGCTTGGCGTCGTTCGTGCGTTAGCGGAGCACGGTGCTATGCTGGTTGGGCAGCAAGCGTTCGAGGCGGCGCGGATCGAAGCGGGAATGCCTAGGTCTGGCGTGGATTTTGGCGAAGAGAACTTGCCGCAAGAGGTCTCGCGCGATCGCCAGGCGATCAGCTTCAACAAGGGCCTGCTACTTGGGGCAAGAGACCGTGGCCCGGATCGACGCGTTGGGGCATGTAAACCAGCAGCTTGCCGGCGTGCGGTTTGCAAGCGAAGCATTGCCGAAGGTGGGCATCGAGCTATTGCGCGGCGATCGCGTAATGGGAAAAGTGACCTCGCTCGCGTTTTCGCCGCGACTAGGTGGGCCGCTTGGCCTGGCGATGATTCGGCGTGAGGCCAATTCGGCGGGAACGCGCCTGGAGTCAGCGGTTGGGGAATGTGAGGTGGTGGCCTTGCAGGAAATTTAAGCGTTCGGCTGCTTGGCGATCGCGCGATTGTCGCGAGAGGAGAGGGCTGCTTTCACTCGAGAGAGTACATCAGCGTTGTCTGGAACTTGCCCCACGATCGTGAATTGGTTGTTTGTAAGATCCATCCCAATTTCTTGCAGCCGCTCGTTCATTTGGCATAAGAACTCGGCTTCTTCTTCCCTTGAGAGATCATGCCGAACGAGTTGCGCTTCGCGTTCGGTGCGCACGCGTCGCATTGCGACCAGTCGGCCTTGCACGGCCTTGAAGAGCTGCCCCTCGCGATAGGCGCGCCGCAGCTCGCCAGCCGCGTTGAACTGATAAACAGGGTCTTCACCGAAGAAGATGCTTAGCGCGCCGTCGCGTCGAAAGCCCGCGACGATGTGTTGGTCGCTCGCGCTGCTTCCTTCGCGCGGGGCGAGCTCGATTCGCTCGACCAGCGCGGTTGCCTCGCGGAGCAGGTCTTCTCTCGGAGCTTCATCGCGTGCCATGCATTCAGCATAGCAGCCGCGGTCTAGTTTGCCGACAAGGGAGGAGCAACCGCGGTGTCGGCGTTCCAGGCGGTCACGTCTAGCGACAACGGAAAACGCTCTTCCTTGCCGATACGGCGAAGCTGGTCACGCACCTGGAACGCTGCTTCGATCACTTCTCGGTCCCACTGCTTGCCCGCGCCGTCGCGAAGAATCACATCGAGTTTCTCGTCGGGGATTCCTTTGCGATAAGGCCGGTCGCTCGACATCGCGTCGATCGAGTCAGCCACCGCCACGATGCGAGCAAGGAAAGGCGTGTCCTCGCCTTTGAGGCCCATCGGGTAGCCGGTGCCGTTCCAAGTTTCGTGGTGATGGCGAACGACGGGAAGCACCATGTCGAGTTGCTTGACGCCGTCCAGAATGCGGCAGCCTAGATCGGGGTGGGTCTTAATGTGCTCGAACTCGGCTTGCGTGAGCGGACCCGGCTTGCGCAGAACGTTGTCGTCGATGCCGATTTTGCCGATGTCGTGCAGCAGGCCGGAGAGGTAAATCGTGTTGAGCTCTTCCGTGCTACAGCCCATTTGCCTCGCCAGGCAGACCGAAAGCCGCGCCACGCGATCACTATGACCGCAGGTGTACGGGTCTTTGGCGTCGATGGCCGAGGTGAGCGCCCGCACGACGCTGCTGAAGAACTCGGATTGTTCGTGGTAAAGAGCGATGTTGCCGCAATGAATGCCGAGGATCGTGGCCACGCTGGCCATCAGGCACGCTTCGACCGTGCCGAACTCAGCTTCGCTGTTGGTAATGTCGCCAGTGCCGGTATGGTTCAGGGCCACCATCCAGCCGAAGTGTCGGTTCCCCTCGCGGATCGGCACGCTGATCAGCTCGCGCACTTCCGGGTAAAACCATGTCGGCGAACTGGTCGCGCCGCGATTGAGCACCAGAGGCTCGCTGGCCACGCGGGGCCCTAAACGCTCGAGGAATAAGGCAAAGTCTTTCTGCTCTAGAGGACAATCGCCGTGAGCAATCAGCACAGGCTGGTTCTCGCCCTGGGCATGTTGGCTCTGCAGGTGCTCGAACGAGCTGAACCAGATCGCCACCGATCTGGCTGGGATGACGTCGTTCATCCAGTTGACCGACATGGCGCAGATATCGGTCACGCTCTTGGAGATCGACAAATGTTCGGTAAGCCGGTGGAGCAGCGTAATTTCCTCGAACGTCATCAAAAGGTGCGAGGAAATATCGGCCAATTGCCGCTTCATCTGGGCGTTCGATTGCTGCATCGCGTTCTTTTCGCAGATCGCGGCGCTGACTTCTTGAATGGCTCGAGGCGGCCACGCAGATTCCGACCGAGCCCATTCGTGCGCCTGACGCGGTTCAACACAAAAAGCCGCGGCCGCGGCCGCAATCTGGGCTTCACACTCGACTCGATCGGTCAAAAACATGCCGATCGCGACCATCACCGAGCCTGGCGTAACCGACGGAAGCGGCACGACCAGCATCGCCAGAGGCGAAACCTCGTCGATGATCTCCGGCAAGCCACGCTCTGCCACTTGTTCGCAAATGGGAATGCGCGTGTACAGGTCGGCCTGAAGGCCATGGAGTGCAGGACGAAGCACTTTGCCGTTGCCGCATTCGAGCAACGCAAACGAACGGCCAAAAGCTCGCTCGATCGATCGCAGAAGCTGCGATGCCTCTGGCGGTAGCGCCAAGTCGGCATCGATGGGCACTCCCAGAGCTTCCGCGGCAGGGAGGTGCAATGCGCTGGATTGTTGTTCGTATGTGCTGACCACGAATGGCGTGCTCCACTTGGCAACCATCTACGAAAGCCTGAAAACCCAGGCTGATTTCGACATACGAAAATTTTAGGTCATGGATCGTGCGGCTTCCGACGAAACGGACCAACCCATGCGCTAGGAGACAGCGTGTCGCGGCAGGCAGAATGCTTGTGATGGCTGTAGGGCTTATTCCATCGCTTCCAGCACTCTGTCAAAGCCGAGGCCGCCTGAATTCAGACACCCAACATGACGGCTGAATTCTGGCGAATCCAGCTACACCCTGTCAGAACCGTACTTTGCTAAACGTCGGCGTCTCTCGGGCCGCGGCGACGGCGATAGCGCTGGCTCGCCCGTTCGAGAATGGCGAGCTCTTCGGCCGAAAGCGCGTCTCGGCTCGATTCGTGAAGGCGAGCCAGAATGGCGTCGACCCGTGCATCTTCATCGGCTTCTTGCGTCTGCCGGTTTTGCTCCACCGAGCGAGATTGGTGCTCGACCAGCACGCCATCGTCCTCGTCTTCCTCTGCCCACTCCGCATCGAGCAGATCGAGACCATCGGCATTGAGTTGATAGCCGGCGGGCTCTTCGCTCCATTCGGGCAGACTGGCTGCAGCCAAGTCTTGCCGGGCGCTAAAGAACAGAAACAGCCCCAGCGTCAGAAGCGGAATCCAAATGGGCATATGGTTCTGGAACTCAGCGGCCATCGCGAAACACGATGCCACGCAAAACAAGAATGCGACTCCCATTGCCACGCGAGCCGTGACAATGCGAGCGGTGCGCCGTCCAAAGGCAGGCCAAAGCATCGCCCGCAGGATCGGCCCGCCATCGAATGGGTAAGCTGGCAGCAGGTTCAGCAGCATCAGGGTCCAATTGAGCCATAGTGTCAGCTTGGCGGCAATGATCCCCGTGGTTCCTGGCTCGACCAGGTCTTTGGGCGTAGAGAAGGGAATCAAAAGGCCCGTCAGTTGGGTATTTTGAGCAGCCACCAGCACGGCAGCAGCCAAAACCGCGAGTAGCAGATTGACGAACGGTCCTGCCACGGCGACAAACAGATGAGCTTCTGGCTCGTCTGGCACGCGCGGAGACATCAGCCCGCCGACTGGGCCTAGCACCACTGCATCCACCTTGCCGCCAGCCCAAGTCGCAGCGAGCGCGTGCCCCACCTCGTGCAGTGTGACGCTCACAAGCAATACGCCGATCAACATCAGGCCCGGGCCTAGTAGATCGGGTTCCGTCAGCAAAAAGAAGCCGAGAGCGAGCAGCGCGGAGACGACGAAGAAGACGTGGAGGTAAACCGCCACGCCCCACCAGCGGCCTAAGGGCAAACTCCAGCGTTGGACAGAACACCCGGCCATAACTTCTCACTCGTCCACAAGCACAGAGGGGAAGACCACT
>CAZGMU010000054.1:4434-17604 GCA_964526975.1 uncultured Planctomycetaceae bacterium | reverse complement strand
CACCGCCCACAGCCAATTGGTCGGCCCGATCAACAACGCAGAGGGCACCGCCGCAAGCATCCACAGCAACACAAAAATCCCAAACGGCCAGCCTCCCTCGAATAGCTGCGGCAGCTTCTGATCATTCAGAGCCACGGCCGCCTCGCGTATCGCCGCCGTAAGCTCATTGGCCCGCTCGATCGCTCGCTCAACCGCATCGCCCGCTGACTCACGGTCGCGAGGTGTGCCATTGCTGCCGCCGAATTGTTCGGCATCGCCCGACGGCTCGACAGCCGGAAACTCGCGCCACTGTCGGCGCAATTGCATGATCTCGATCGAGTCCTGTTCTAAGACAGCCAGCTCTTGGTTGCTCTGCTCGAGCCGCTTCACGGTGGCTCGGAAACGTTCTTGCGGGCGCCCTTTGAGGGCGTCGAACACCGTGAGCGCTTCCCAGCTTGCCTGCTGCTTCTCATTGCGGGCCGCTTCGCGCACGCGTGACAACTCCGACTCCACGCCGTGCCGCAGCCCTTTGTACTCCTCTTGGGCCACGTTGCGATCGGCCTCGTAGCGCTGCCGCGCCTGGCCGGTCACGCCTTCGTACTCAGTCGTTGCCGCCGAGCGGGCGGCGTTGAACTCTCGCTCGATCTCGGCCGACGCCACGTCGCGAGCTTGCTCCGCCGCCTGCAAACCATCGACAAGCGCCGTGCGAATTCGCGCCTCCTCGCGAGCCCGCTCGCTCGCCAGGCGCTGCAAGTCGCGCAACAACTCCAGCTCGCGCCGGGTCGAAAGCTGCTCAGGGGTAGCTGGTTCACGACTCGCAGTCACGCTCAACCTCGTCGATCAGTAAATTCATCCGTGAGATCGCATCCAAGCCCAGTTTCAAGCGGGGAATCATCGACTCCAGATGTTGCTCGCGAAAACGCTTGCTCACCGAATCGTCCCATTGGTCGGAGATTTCGTTCCAAGTGATTTCCAGGTGCTCCAGTGCGTGCCGAATTCGGCCGGCGCTGGTTGCCAAGTCGCAGCGTCGCATGGTGGTGCTTTAGCTTTCTTCTTTTGTGGAGGGGTGGGCGTTATCGGTAGTGGTAGTTGTGTTGGTGGTTTCCGCGGCGGCTGAAGCCGCCTCGCCGGGCGTGGAATCCTTCGTTCCGGTAGGCTCGTCCCAGATTGTTCGGGCCATGGCCACGTCGTCGTATGCGGCGCGGGGGTCGCGGGCTTTTACGGCATGATACTCTTCGAGATTTCGCAGAATCTTATTCAACACGCCGATCGCCTGGGGCACATCGATCTCGACCAGCCGCACCAACTGCGACATCCGGCCTTCGTACTCGAACATTTCGTGGCGCATCGTCTGCTGCCATTTCCGCACGCGTTCTTCCTTCTCCTGGCAGTAGGCCAGCCGAGCCTCAGCCTTCTTGAGCGCCGCCCGCTCCTCGGTGCAACTGGGGCGCTCGTTCGCAACCGGAAACATCAAGCATCGATGGAGCGCCTGCTGGGCTTCATGCGCGGCATCGACTGCACGCCGGACCTGCATCTTCCAATGCCGAGGCCGATCGTGCTCGAGCCACTCCTGCATCCGCCGCATCTCGGCCGAAAGCTCGGTCAGCGCATCGCCCACCTGCTCGACGAACGACATCAGCGCCATTCGCACCGCTTCGATCGCTTCGCTCGAATGTACTTTGGCGGAAGAGGACATAGGGATAGTGGTCAAGAGCTGAGAGTCAAGAGTCGAGAGCCAGACCATCAATGCAAGCCTTCTGGCTCTCGACTCTTGACTCTAAGCTCTCGACTCTCCTCATCTTTGTTGCAAATATTCTTCGATTCGGTCGGCTTTGCGGAGCAGGAACGGCGCATGCTCGTTGGTCACTTCCACGTAGCGACCGATCACTTTCATGTGCTCTTCGAAGTCTTCCACGAACTTTTTGTGCTCTTGATCACGCCAGGTGGCGCCAAGCGAGTGGAGTTGGGCTCGCAGCGATGTGAGCCGCTCTTCCAGCTCCGAGTTGAACTTCTTCAGGTTTTGGGCGAATCGCCGCAGTTCGATCGGATCGACAATAGCTTGAGACATGCCACGACCTCTGTTCCTGCCGGTAGTGCCTGGGAGCGTAGTTGGTTAAGGCGCCAGAACCGCGTTCTGGCGAATCCAACTTCTCGTCCCGATTGCACTTAGGAAAAGTAACGGTCCCTCTCCCTCTCATTATAACCTGAGCCATTTTGGCGTAAACGAGCGAACTTTTGGGGCGGAAGAGGCGATTGGCATCCAAAACGCCGGCATTGCTTCCCCGCCAACATGCTTGGCAACTCTTCACCTTCAAATCTAGAATGCGGATTGGGCCACCAGTTGATGGGCGTGGTTTTGGTTGGGACCGATGTCATCGCGTTGTAAGGAGCCCTGCTTTGTTAACCGAGCAAGAGATTTCGATCAGTTGGGGTCAGGTCCTTAAAGGGAAACAAATCGAGCCAGACGCGTTCGATCAGGCCGAGCAGTTGCTCGAGGAGCTGCGGCCCGAAAGTCCGCTGCGTCATCGCCTGACCCACGAGCTCGAGGAGTTGCGATCGATTCACCTTAGTAGCGCAAGCTGCCGAGTGTGAGCCGAATGTTGCTTTACTTTCTGCCGTAGCCGAATTCGCAAGAATTCGGGCCGTGGATTCTGCTGTCGTACAGGAAGATTATCCAAAAAATCTCACGCAAAGGCGCGAAGGCGCAGAAGTTTCAGGCAGAAAGAGAATGCTACAGCAAATTACAATCATATAGCCACCGAGATCGCAGAGGACACCGAGAGGCAATTGATTTAATTTCACCATCTGACCGCTCTGTGTTCTCTGTGGTTTCATGCCTGACTTGAAGATCAGTGTAGAAGCGTTCCCCGTTTTATTTAGAACTTTGCGCCTTCGCGCCTTTGCGTGAGACTATCAAATCCTTTCGATCGGCCAGTCTCAACTACTTCCGCCGATCTAATCGACCGGACTTGCCGATCGCGCGCAACAGCCGCCATCCCAAAAACGCGCTCAAAAGAACGCCCAACGTACCGGGCACCGAAGCGCCGTGAAACGCCCATACGTCGCGGCTGATCATCAACGACGATCCCACGAATAACGAGCTTGTGAGCAGCCCCAACACGAGCCGATTGACGCTGGGCTCCAGGCCGCGGTGATCGAGGTGAACATCGAACTTGCCGCTCTCGACCTGTTGCAGAATTTCACGCAGCCTGCGAGGCAACACCTCGGCCAGCTTCTCCATTTCCGAATAGATTCGCCGCGCTTTACGAATCTGCCGCGCGGGAGACAATCGCCGCCGCAACATCTTCGACTGATATGGCTGGAGCAGCTCCATCAGGCTGAAGTTGGGCTGCAGCAACCGGGCCGTCCCTTCGAGCATGACCAGCACTTTCACAAGCATGGCAAACCCCGGCGGCAATACGATGCGGTAACGCTGGATGATCTCGATCATCTCGCAAAGCGCGCCGGCCAAATCGAACGATTCGATCGGCTGGTTCGCGTAGTGGCTTGTAAATTCCGCCAGATCGACGCTCAGGGCCGGCTCGTCCAATCCCGGCGGCACCGATCCCAGCCGCACGACGAGCGACGTCAGTTGCTGCGAGTCCTGCGACACCATCGCCATCAGCAAGTCTTCGATTTCCTCCCGAAGCTGCTCGTCGATCCGGGCCACCATGCCAAAATCAAGCAGCCCGATCGCACCATCCGGCAGCACGATCAGGTTTCCTGGATGAGGATCGGCATGGTAGAAGCCATGATAAAAGATCATGTCGAGGTACATCTCGGCCCCGTGGCGCGTCACCTGGCTGAGATCGATCGTCGGCATCGCCCGGAGCGCCGGATCACACAGTCGGGCTCCGTCGAGCCATTCCATCGTCAGCACACGGCCGGTCGATAGCTCCGGGTAGAGCCGCGGAATGCGCACATACTGCGACCGCGCGAAGTTGCGCGAGAATTGCTGCAGATTGCGAGCCTCCCGCTCGAAATCGAACTCGCGTCGCACGGTGCGCCGAAACTCGGCCACCGTCGCCTGCGGCCGATACGATTCTAGCTCTGGCAACTTCTCGGCCAGTTGGGCCAGCCCGGACAGAATGTCGAGATCGACTTCCATCCGGCGTCGAATGCCCACATGCTGCACCTTCACCACGACATCGTCGCCCGAATGAAGCCGCGCGCGATGGGCTTGCCCGATCGAAGCCGAGGCGAGCGGGGTGGAATCAAAATCCGCGAACAGCGCGTCGAGCGGCTGCCCTAGCTCCGACTCGATTGTTTCTCGCACCACGTGCAGTTTTTGCAACTCTTGCGCGAGCGGCATCCCGACCTGATCGGGACGCGTGCTGAGAATCTGCCCCAACTTGATGAATGTCGGCCCAAGCTCCTCGATCGCCAGCCGAATGCGCGTCTCGCGGCTCAAATGGGCGAGTGCCTGCCCATCACGATTCTTCAAAATGCCCTTCACCAACGCGACATCGAAGCGGCTGATCCAATCCGCCAATCCATACTTGCTCAGAATCGATAGAATCTCGCGCCAGCGATTGGCATTGCGGTAGACGTTAGGGATCGAGCTGATTTTCATGCCGCACAATCCCACTCCGACTTGATAAACAACTACCCGCGAGCCGGGGCGTCCTCGCCCCCGTCCAAAACCCAGCCGCTCGTGATTATCCTAATGCTTCTAACAAATTGAACCGCCAAGTCGCCAAGCATGCCAAGGAAGACAGAAATCAGCAGTGAATGACTTGGCGTCCTTTGTGTGCTTGGCGGTTTCATTCATTTTGTTGGATGCTCTTACTTCGACTTTTGCAGTTTTTAGGGAACCACGAAAAGCACGGAATCGCGCGAAATAAGACGATTTCATCGATCGCCCTGCAGCACGGTGTGTTTTGGCGCAGGTATGATCAACATGGTCTAGCGCAAAAACTGGCTCACTCCCAGGTTTTCGGGCCTTTCGTGAATTTCGTGGTTCGGAAATGTGCAAAACTCGAACTTACATCTTTAATTGTCCGCAGAGCATGATGGGAATTCAATCACTGGCCTTCACAAGCCGACCCGAATCAAGTTCCATCCGCCGCTGAAGTGCCGCCGCCATCGCGTCGCTATGCGTCACGACAACCAGAATCGCGCCCCGCTCGGCTTGCAGCTCCAAAAGCAGGTTGGCAATCGACTGCCCGGTCGTGCGATCAAGATTGCCCGTTGGCTCGTCGGCCAAGAGCAGCAGCGGCTCGCGCACCAGTGCCCGGGCAATCGCTACGCGTTGCCTTTCGCCGCCCGAGAGTTCGGCCGGCCGATGCGTAAGCCGATTGCCCAGACCAACGCGCTGCAAAAGGTCGGCGGCTCGCTGCTGTTCGACCTCGTCCGCCGTTCCGCTGGCTAGAAAAGGAACCAGCACATTTTCCAAGGCCGAGCATTGCGGAAGCAAATGGTGCTCTTGAAACACAAACCCGATGTTATTGCGCCGGAACGAAGCGAGCGCCGTTTCATCGAGTTCAAACGGATCGCTGCCCCCTAAGTGAACCTCGCCCGAGGTGGGCGGCTCGAGTGTGCCGAGGATAGAGAGAAGCGTGCTCTTTCCCGATCCGCTCGGCCCGAGGATCGCTAGGTTCTCGCCTCGCGCGAGCGAAAGCGACACGCCATCAAGCACCCTCAGCGACTCGGCCGGCGTTGGGTATTCTTTTACGACGTTTTCAACGACAAGATCAACATCGGCCGCTTCGTGAGCCATAACTGCTCAATGTAGCTGAATTCGCAAGAATTCGGAAATGACCTATAAAGAACGACTTAAGAATAACTTCCCGATTTTCAGAATAACCACGGAGACACAGAGAGCACGGAGAAGAAGTCTAAGAGGATAGGAACGCTAATTTTCACTAATATCAACTATCAAAGAAGAGGCTACTTCCGTCTCATTCTTGATTCTGATGGATGAACGTAGATTCGTGGCGATTCGTGTTTTTTTCTGTCTCTACTTCTGTCTTCTCCGTGCCCTCCGTGTCTCCGTGATAAACCCTATCTGCCGAAGTTATTTTTGAGTCATCCCTAAGGCAGCGGAATTCTTGCGAATTCAGTTACGTGCCGTCAGCGAGTTTGCGAAGCTTTGTTGCAATTTCATCCGGAAGAGGAATAGAGACCGGCACACCGCCATGTGGCACGCGGCAGCAGACGCTCGTCATCGACCCTCGCGCCACGTTGCGGCCGGCGTGCGAAAACGCGAAACCATACGTCACGCTTTTCGTGCCGACGCGGTCGACCGTGACTTCGATTTCCAGCACTTCCTCGCAACGGGCCGGCGAATGGTATTCGCACGAAGCGGCCACGCGGGGAAACGTCACCACTTCGCCACCAACCTCTTTGAACACACTCAGCCCTAGGCTCCGCAACAGCGCGTGCTCGGCCGCCTCCATGAAACGAAAAAATGCCGAGAAGTGCATGATCCCGGCCATGTCGGTATCAGCAAACTCGACAAGGCGGGTCGTATGGAAGGGAGTGGGCATGGTGGCGGAAACAGAGGGGGAGAATGGGAGAGGGGGAGGCTGGGAGAATCAAGTCCTTTGCTCCCCCTCTCCCACTCTCCCCTCCTCCCACTCTTGCATTCTCAGTCGCCCACGTAGGGCAACAATGCCATGAACCGCGCTCGCTTGATCGCTCGGGCGACTGCGTGCTGGCTTGCGGCGTGGCAGCCGGTCTTACGACGGCTCACGATCCGACCATGACGATTGGTGAGCTTCGTCAACAAGTCGAGATCTTTGTAGTCAACGTACATCGGCCGCGGCGCCCGGCCGTCGATGTACAGCGGATCACGCTTGGCGACTTTCTTGATGGTCTTGTTGCGTTTGTTGCGGTCGTTACGGTCTTGATACGGGGGCATGGCGATTTCCAAAAATGCTTGCTGACTGCTACCAGTCCTAACTCAATTGAGGGCCTTGCATTGTAGCGAAACCGCAACCCCAAGCCAAGCGGTGAAGCCAGCCCAATCTTCGTCCAATGGCGAGGCAAATTGAGGTGAGTCCCAGGCTTGACTGGATCGCTCGCGAACCAGCCAAGATTTAGCCAATACGCCTCGACCCGCACAATCCATCGCCACCGCACAGTTTGCCGGCAATCGCCTGGAAATCCTCGTTATCCGTCGCTACCAGCATATCGCCGCCCATCGCTATCAGCCGATGTACCATCGGGCAGAGCTCCGTCTGCCTCCCACCTGCCCGTAAAGTCCCCCCAGACTCGCCGGCTTCCTCCGGCCCACCCACCTCGATGCCCAATCCCCCGCTTAGTACGCGCGACATGGTCGACCGGCTCGACGCGCGCCACGGCGAACTCATTGCCCGGCTGGACGAGTTGAACGCCCAGATCGAAGCCGCGATTGCGGAATTCGGCTTCTCGCGCGAAAAGATCGAAGCCGGGCACGTCGCAGTCGAAAAGAAGGCTCGCCGCGCCGCCTAACTAGAAGCAGTTTCAAAAGCCGCTTTTCGATGTAGCTGAATTCGCAAGAATTCGGCCATGCCATCGACAATTTCGAATTCTTGCGAATTCAGCTACCAGCTTTGCAGGCGCAAAAGAATTGGGGGACAGGACCCGACCCGTGCCGAGTTCCCGTCCCCCGATAAATCGGACTATTCGTTTTGTTAGACTGCTACGTTAGCGGACGAACTCCACGCCGAAGTCCACGCCGTTGATCAGCAACTGTTGTGTGCCGCTGTCCACATAGCCCATCTCTGGCAGAGCGTACTTGACCGAGGTCGCCGCTCGCTTGATGCCGCCGATCACCGAGCCGGTGTAACCCATCTTGAGAGCAAACCCGCTCGTAACGTGGTAGGTAGCGGCGACTCGCAGTTCGCCCACTGGAGCAAACTCTTGCTCTTGCAAGCCTTTATTCAGAGCTGTCGGACGCATGTACAACAGCCGGTTGACCGCTCCAGGAATCGAGCTCTCGCCCATCAAACCTTCCTGGTTCCAGTTGGCAATGTTGTAGCCAGCCAAGAACCGGGCGTCTGTCTGAATCCGCCAGCGTTGACGTTCGTTGACCCATTGAATGCCCACCTGCGGACCGACAATGTTGTTGGTGAACGAAGTATCCCAGTAGCTGTTGCCAATAATGCTGCCGTTGGCCGTCACGTCGAACTGATCGTACATTCGCATGTACCGAGCCCCCCAAGACACCGAGAGCTGATTGTTCTGGTGCTTGGCCATGTGATGTCTATTGGTCAACTGATGCGTTGACATGATCTCGACGCCATTCGTGGTCGTGCGGTTACGGACGCTCACCGAGTCGAAGAACACGTTGAACTCGTGCAGATCGTTATAGTCGTGGAGGAAGCCGAGCCGCGCGATGCCGTCTGGACCAATGATGATGACTGGCTCAGCACCCATCACGCCGTTGCCATTGATGTCATCCGAAATGTGAAAGTAGGGAATCGGCAAATCTTCCGGATCTTCACTGTCGCCGTAGTTGCCCACGTAGGCGTATGGACCACGTTGTGTTCCGATGGCGGCATCGGAGAAGTTATTCATGTAGTCGCGGAAGCCCTTCATGAATCCCGGCGCCGTTTCGAACATGACCGGCACGCTGCCGAAGCCGAAGGCTCGGTTCCCCGGGGAAGCGGTGTCGCCACCGCCAGGACCAATGTCCGACGAATCGGTATAGTCGTCATCAATGAAGGGCGGAATTCCATTCCCATTGTCCGGATTCGGCCGGAAGCCGTAGAACTGCGATTGGTTCTGCTCTGGCCCATCCAGAATCCCGACCGTCCAGCCGTGACCTTGGTCGCGGTAACCGAGTTCATACCGATCACCGAACGCGAAGCTGGCACGGGGCCCGGCGTTTTGCAACGCGTTGTGAATCACCGTCGGAGCTGGCACAGGATTGTTGACATCCACAAAATCTTGCGGATTGACCCGGTAGATGCGTTCCGCAAACACACCATTCGAGGCCGTGATCACTTGGTCTTCCACGCCGTTAAACCAGGTAATCGTCTGGCTGACGTTGCTACTGCCGATGGTCGTGCGCTCGCCCGTGTAGTTCCAGTAGAGCTTGTTGTACTCGAAGAAATAGCCTGACCAATGGTTGTCAGTCATATTATCGAGGTCGAGCTCGAACGGCGCGAATATCTGGCCGTCGTGCTCGTAGTTCTCCGGGCCTAGGGGGAGATTCTCCTGTGCCTGCAATTTGCCTCCTAAGGCAACAAGCACAGCCGTGATTCCGAGCAAGGTAATTAGCGATCGTTTCATGTATTATCTCCCCCTACCGTGGGCAACGGCGGAAGTGAGCAGGACGACGGTGGCGCAACGAGCGACTCTACGAGCCTGCCGTGTGGGTAGTATCGGATGTGCCGTCGGTACCAGTTGAATAAGATCGGTAAAGAGAAAAGAAAATCGGGGTCGTTCCGATTATGCGGCCCCATTGCTGGGTAAACTGGCGTGCCAGCAGCACTGGCACTGGACGTTGTCCTAAAGAAAGAAGGCCTGCCGCTAAATCAAACAAGCCGATAGCCAAAAGAATCGCTACCAGCCGCTTGCGGCTTAGCGCAATGATTACCCTATCTGCCGGCCAATAAAAAAAGCTCCCACAGGTGGGGCAGGAACCTGTGGAAGCCGTGGAGTCGAGGCATATTAGCCCCGATGGTCCTATCGTAACCAGTCCTTGCCTGGGAAGCAAAGATATTCCCGCAAAAAATTTGGGGATTTCTTGGCGATCCAAGCTCCACCGGATCCCCTATTTACCCACTTAAGAGATATAAATGGCCTGTATTCCCCCTATATTCTTCGCCATCGCCCCACCCGCCCCAAGCTGTTTAATTGCTTAGGTGGCTGAGATCGAGCGTTAGCGAGCCCCTAGCTCCCCAACGAAGCGGCAGCCCCCCCACCGACAAGCATAAACCTCCGCCACTCGCGGTGGTATGGCAATCCCTGACTGGCTTGCACGGCTTTCCCAGATTGCTTTGTCGCCTTTCGCAACCATGCGTATACTTCATCCGACAATTGCCTCACACCCCTGTCTCTCTTGATGCTCGCCCTTCAGGAATCGAGTCATGAATCTGCCTTTCCTTCGTCCCGCCCGACTGATCGCATGGAGCTTGGTCCTCGGGCAACTGCTGTGCGGCGCCGCCTTCGGCCAACGCCGCGGCGGCACGCTCGCCCCGCCCAAGCCGGCACTTGGCGACACTGCCAAGGCCGCTGAAACCAAAGACATTGGTCAGGACTGGGTTCGTATGAAGTACGACTCCCACGACGAGCCGATCGCGATGCAAACGGCGATCGTCCGCTACACCCCCACGAAAGCCAGCGGCAAGGCCGGCTCGGGCGTAACTGTCGACTTGATCGGCGCCGTCCACATCGGCGATATCGCGTACTACAACAAGCTCAATCGCCAGTTCTCTCAATATGATGCCTTGCTGTATGAGCTAGTAGCACCCGAAGGAACAAAAGTAACGCGGGGCCGCGGCACCTCGAACGGCCATCCGGTCGGCGCCATGCAGAACATGGCTAAGAACTTTCTAGAACTGGATCACCAGCTCGAATATGTCGACTATACGCGCCCCAATTTTGTCCATGCCGATATGTCGCCAGATGAATTTCAACAGGCGATGAAAGACCGCAACGAGAGTTTCCTCCAGATGTACTTCAAGCTGATCGGCACGGCGATGGCCGAGCAGAGCAAGATGTCGGCCAAGAGCGGCTCAAGCGACCTGGATCTCATCACCGCTCTATTCTCCAGCGATCGGCCGCGACGCTTGAAAATCATCCTCGGCAAACAGCTCGCCGAGATGGAAACGTTGATGGTCAGCTTCGGCGGCGAAGAGGGCTCGACGATCATCACCGAGCGCAATAAAAAGGCGCTCTCGATACTGAAAAAACAACTAGCGGCAGGCAAGAAACGGGTCGGAATCTTTTACGGTGCTGGCCATCTGAACGACATGGATAAACGCCTGCGCGAAGAGTTTAAGATGCAGCCGGAGTCGATCACTTGGGTCACAGCCTGGGATTTGGCTTCCAAGCCATAGTGGGGGAGTAATAGTAGCTGGAAAGCCCGTTTAGAAACCGACCCAGAATGGGTCGGCTATTTAGGAAGGATAGCCCCAGAAGGCCGTTAAGCCCGCTTCCAGCTTGTAGAGCGGACTGATACACTTACTAGATTGCAAATTGCATCCTACCCCCTGCGGTCTTGCGCGTCTCTGCGTGAGATTTCCCAGTTTGAGTAAAGGAGATTTTCCATGGCAAAGCCTGGTCGTAAAGTGAAGAAGGCCAATCATGGCCGCCGTCCTGCCTGCAGCCGGCCTCGCAAGAGCCGTCGTCACGCGGTCAAAACCTAGCATCCTGTGATCCCATTCGCGAGCGTCCTGTGCCAAGCAAGGATTTGATCATCGATTTCTCCGAGTTCGATCCCGATCGTGTGATCGCGGATATCGATGAAATACATCGCTATAATCCGCAACGCTTCGAAATGGAGCAGCTTACGGCCGTCGTTTTCGACGATGTCGAACGGGGGATTTGCGTCGGCTACAAAGATGTCACGGAAAACGAGTTCTGGGCCCGCGGCCACATGCCCGGCATGCCCCTGATGCCCGGCGTGATCATGTGCGAAGCGGCCGCTCAGCTCTGCAGCTTCCACTCGCAACGGCACGACCTGCTCGGCGCCGAAATGATCGGCTTCGGCGGCATGGACAATGTGCGATTCCGCGGCGTGGTCGTTCCGGGAGATCGGCTATACGTGGTCGCGCAAAAACTGCAGCTACGCTTTGGGGCGATGATCAACTGTCGCTTCCAATGCTTCGTGCGGGAGCAATTAGTTTGCGAAGGAGGAATTCGCGGCATTCCCATTCCCGTGGCCGCGCTATCCGGACGCGCGTAGAGCCGCACCACCAATGCCATGCTCTTTCCGCTCTACGTTCTGAATCCGCGATTGGGGTTTCCCCTGATCACGCTGCTGATCATCGCGGCCAATATCCTGGTCATGGGTTGGCTCAGCCAGGTTCGCGAGATCGACCAGGCCAAAATCGCCGCCGAGTTCGGCTTCGTCCCCGCCCGGCTTTCGCACATGGGCTCCGGCAAACCGGTGAATGTCCCCGTGCAGACGCTGAATATCTTCGGCATGCGCGGGCCGCAGCTCGTCAAGCAGGTGTCGACCGACGCCGTCGATATTTACCGCAGCTTCTTTTCTATGATGTTCCTACACGGCGGTTGGATGCACCTCCTTATGAACATGTGGATGCTCTGGCTCTTCGGCCCCAACATCGAAGACCGCCTGGGGCACCTGGTATTTGCGATGTTTTATGCGCTAGGTGGCGTGGTCGCGATGCTCGCGTTCTGGGCCTCGGACCCGGCGGGAAGAATGCCCGTCATCGGGGCGAGCGGCGCCGTGGCCGCCGTCTTGGGTGGTTACGCCGTGACGTTCCCCACGGCCAAGGTACGGACCCTCATATTCTTTCTCTTCATCTTGATCTTCGACCTGCCGGCACTCGTGCTGTTGGGCATCTGGTTTATGCTGCAAGTCATTTCCGGCATGATGGGCCTGTGGGGATTCGCCATGGAGCCGGTCGCCTTCTGGGCCCACGTCGGCGGGTTCGTCGCCGGCATGATCCTGATGCCGCTCCTATCCTTCGGCTCCTCTCCCCCCGGCGCCGACTGGCGCAAAGAAACCGACGATATGTTCCGCTTCGAAGACCCCCGCTTCGCCAATAAGCCAGACGAAAGAAACTAACCACAACTACAATTCTGCTTGCACGGCAACTCACCGAACTGCTTCCACAATAAACTTCCTATTTCAGAATAACCACAGAGACACAGAGGACACGGAGAAGAAATACAGGAGACGGGTCTCTGCTTTATGAGCGTGGATTAGTGGTGATTAGTATGCTTCCTTTTTTCCTTCCGCCTTCTCTGTGCTCTCTGTGGTAAATCCCATTTGCCGAAGTTAATTTGAGTATCCCTAAACTCTGTCTCCTCAACCCTCCCCATGCCCCGCCGCGCCCTGCGAAAACTCGATCCCGCACTCGACTTGAGCTTTCACCTCAAGACGATCGACGACATGCCCCAGCCTTGGAACACGGCCGAGCTCTTTCCACAGGAGCTGCCGCTGGAGGTTGAAGTCGGCAGCGGAAAAGGGCTGTTCATCAACTCGGCCGCGAGCCAGAACCCCGCGCACAACTTCCTCGGCATCGAGATCGCTGCCAAGTACGCTAAACACTCCGCCGCCCGACTCGC
>CAZGMU010000054.1:3235-4424 GCA_964526975.1 uncultured Planctomycetaceae bacterium | reverse complement strand
CCAAAAATGGTTACAAGAACGCCGTCATGCTTAGCTGCGACGCCCAGCGACTGTTCCACGAATTCCTCCCGGGCGAGTCGCTCGTCGCCGTTCATGTTTACTTTCCCGACCCGTGGTGGAAGAAGCGGCACCACAAGCGGCGCGTCATGAACGAACGTTTCGTCGGCCAGATTTATCGCACGCTCAAGCCGGGCGGCTCGCTCCACTACTGGACCGATGTCCGCGAGCGCTACGACGAAACCCTCGAGCTGCTCGCCCAGCACACGCCGCTCGTCGGGCCGCTAGAAGTCGCCGAACGGCAGGCTGAGCACGACCTCGACTATCGCACTCATTTCGAGCGCCGTATGCGACTGAACAACGAGCCTGTCTACCGAGCCGAGTTTAAGAAAAAATAACGATGCGACTACGGTCCGAATTCTTATTCACGACTCCGCCTGCCTCCGATCGGCCCCGCATCAACTATCGCCTTCGGCGTGCTATAGCCGGAAACAGTGCGGAACTTATAGTCGCCAGAGCGAGTATCGTAAAAACTCGGGGCTCGGGAATATTGATTGGGTGGTCGAGGCGGACCAACCAACCTTCCATATTGCCGGCTGGATTTCTCCCTGTGCCAATGATGGACAAGCCGTCATCGCTAATGTCTGTCGCAACAGTTAACTTCCAGCCAGCTAGTTGCTCGCCAAGCCCAAAGTCCGAGGTGAGCACCTGCTGAAGCTCACGTATTCCATGCAGGCTGTCCCATGCAAATGCTTTATATACGTCATTGCTAGTACTGTAGCCGAGGACAATAGATCCATCCGCGCTGACAGCTACAGCGGTACTGCTCGACCCGTCGCTGGCCAATTCGCCGAGGCCTTGCATACCCGATGCGGCAGTCCACCGAAACGCTTCCCACCGACCACCATGCGAGTCCGAGCTGCTCGTGCCGACTATGGTTAAACCATCACTGGAAATCGAGTTTGCATAGCTGCTGGACAACTGACTGGAGGAGAGAAAACCCAGAGGCGCCATCCCCTCCTCGGCCGTCCAGCGAAAGGCTTCGAACCCTTTTGAGGATGCGCCCCAACCTACGACTACAGTGCCGTCGGCAGAAACGCCGTTGGCCACACTTTGGAATCCGCCGCCAGGTAAATCGCCCAAGCCAATCATGCCGCTGCTCAGCGTCCAAATAAATGCTTCAAAGTAGGCG
>CAZGMU010000054.1:0-3225 GCA_964526975.1 uncultured Planctomycetaceae bacterium | reverse complement strand
CGACGATCACATTTCCGTCGGCCGAAATGTCCTCTGCGAAACCTCGAACTGGCCCTGGCCCTGGTAAATAGCCCAGTCCAACTACGCCCGTTGCTAAAGATCGAATGAAGGCCTCCGTTCGCATCTCTCCCTCCTGATCATAGTAGGCGAGTTCGCCAACGACAGTATCTCCGGCCGCATCGACGCCGCGGGCATATGACCTTTTTGGCTCGCCACCAGGAAACGGTTCAATACCGATAGGTCCTGTCTGCTGACGCCAGATAAGCGCATCTGAAGTTCCATTCGAAAACTCGGAACGGTTACCTGCTCCGGCTACCGTCGTGCCATCGGAAGAAATAGCCTGGGCCTGGCTATAAAACGCTCCTTCAGAAAAGTCGCCAAGTGGTACAAATTCCGCCGCATGCACCGCAGAGTGTCCGTAACATATTACCAGCCAGGCAGGAACTGATAACAACGATAACTTATGAAGTAGATTCATGTCTTCGTACGAGTGCATAGTTGCTCGCTGCAAGTAGATCACCGTTAGCCATTAGGACGGCAAAGGTAGCCGCGACTTCAACATGGGGCAATCGGAAGTCTTGCGAAAGCTCCTTGGCGAGGCATGACAGCAGTTGTTGCTGCTACCAATAGGCCGACTGGCGTCCCAGTTGTCACCAATGAATTATTCAGAGTGTTTGCCGCCGCAGAACGTGCCGCTCTCCCCCCAGCGTGCCAAATGATTCACGTCGACGTACTTGAACACAGCTATTGAAGCGGGCTGGTAGGAAGGTTGGTCTCACATATTGGCGAGCCCACCTAGCCAGAGTTCGAAGGAGAGCAACGTCAAGTACCTCTTGTACGACGTCGCCAACCTATTTTCCTGGCCGCCCAGATTGCCCTCACGACTTTTTGCAACGTCCTAAGTGCTTACGCTGTAAAGCGCATCCATTTGGCAGCGTAGCTAGTGCCTGCCGTGATAGTCGACATCCGCTTCCCAGCCGGTATAAGATGGAAGCTTACGTTGATTAATGGAAGATGATCCACGCGTTTGCCACTAGGAAGCTGGCTGTTGATTCGAGCGTTGCGACTCCAAAGAGTCGCACGGTTGGTTCGTTCTCCGAGCAGCGCCGATTTTTCGCCAAACAGGCTCCGCACTTTCCCGACGGCCCGCCAGCCGCTTATGCGACTCTCTCGCCGTCACGCGAAGCAGCTTGTATTGCGCTTGTCACATGAATCTTGAGGTTGATGTCGAACGTCTGTCGCTCGCCCAAAAGGCGGTGCGCGCCGAGCTATTGTCCGAGCGATCGGCAGATGGCCATTGGGCCGGGCATGTGGGTAGCTCGCCCTTTGCCACGGCTGCCGCCGTCAGTGCGCTGGTGGTCGCCCACAGTCAAAATTCGCAGCACGCCCTGAAGGAAAATTCCACCACCAGCGGCCAGGCGATCGAGCATGTCGTGCAGCACGACCTCAGCGAGCTATTGCTGCAAAGCGTCCACTGGCTCGGCCGCCAACAAAACGCCGATGGCGGCTGGGCCGATTGCGAAGGTGGCCCTTCCAATATCGCCGCCACGGTGATGGTTCAGGCCGCGTTTCGTTTGACCGGCATCCCGGCCAAGTACGCCGACCTCATGGCACGGGCAGACGACTATGTCGAAGCGGCCGGCAGCTTCGCCGCGCTTCGCAAACATTGCAGCGGCGACAAAACATTGCTCGCCGCGATTCTGGCCAACTGCGCCTTGGCCGGCATGGTTTCCTGGCGCCAAGTGCCCACGCTCCAACTCGAGCTCGCCTGCCTGCCGACGCGCTGGCGCCGCAACATTCAAGTGCTGGTCCCTCGCTACGCGCGGCCAATCGTGCTCGCCGTCGGCCGGGCCAAGTTTCATCACGATCCGCCCAAAAATCCTATCTCCCGGCTTTGGCGACGCAGCATCTGGCGCAAGAGCCTGGCGCTATTGGAACAACTTCAAGCCAGCGACGACAGTTTCCTCGCTTCGGTTCCACTGACTGCCTTCGTCGTCATGAGCCTCGGCAGCGTTGGTTGCCAGCAGCACAGCACCGTTGAACGTGGCATCGAGTTCTTGCTGTCGTCGGTTCGAGCAGATTCCAGTTGGTCGAACACCCCCAACCGCGCCGTCGCCAATACCGCACTCGCGCTAAGCTGCCTGACGACCGAAATCGCACCGGAAGCCGCTCCGTCCAAGCCGTTCGAGTCACACCACGACTTCGTCAATAGCCGCACCTGGGACGACACCGCGAAAGTGTCGGACACCATCACCGACCATTCCCACCCTGCTCTCTCGCAAGCGGCCGTCAACAGTCTTCTCAGCGAGAGTGCCATCGAGTGGCTTCTCAACTGCCAGCGCAGCGAGGCCAACGCCGTGACCGAGGTTTCCGCTGGCGGCTGGGCTTCGAGCGATGCGCCCGGCGCGCTTCCCAATAGCAGCGCCACCTCCAGCGTGATCCTCTCACTAATCAATGCTCACGCATATGCCACTTCCAGCCAGCGCGAGCGCATCGAGCGCGCCGTTGGCCGTGGCGTCCTCTGGCTCGTAGAACTTCAAAACGAAGACGGCGGCTGGGCCACGTTCTACCGCGACGACGCCCTCCTCCGCCGCGACGAAAGCGGCCCCGATGTAACGGCCCAGGCCTTGTCCGCCCTGGCCGCCTGGCAGCGCGACTGGCATGCCGACAACAGCGCCGACGCAAAGCGCCGCTGGTCTTTCATCAACGAACGCGCCAGCCGCGCAATCGAAAGCGGTTGGAAATATCTCGAATCGCACCAGCAAAACGACGGCAGCTTCGTCCCGCTCTGGTTCGGCAATGCTCATCAACGAGACAAAGCCAATTTGGTCTACGGTACCGCGCAAGTGCTTTTCGTCAGCGCCGCATTGGGCCGACTCGACTCCGTTGTGTCGCAGCGTGCCATCCGCTGGCTACTGGCCTCGCAACACTCCAACGGCGGCTGGGGGCCACCCCGCGTCCCGGTCGACTATTCCGACAACGATACCGATGCCTCGCGCACCTGGCGAGGAAACGAATCACTCGCCAAACTCTGCACCGTCGAGGAAACCTCGCTCGCCGTTAGTGCTCTCTTCCCCCTCGCCGAAGGAAATTCCGCTATTTCCAGTGCGGCCTCCCGGGGCATCGCATGGCTAGCCACCGCCGTCGAGCAAGATGCCCACCGTAAGCCCGCAATCATCGGTTTCTCCCTGGCCAAATTATGGTATCATGAGCGGCTGTATCCGC
>CAZGMU010000053.1:12441-17851 GCA_964526975.1 uncultured Planctomycetaceae bacterium | reverse complement strand
GCTCTTCGCCCCTACATACAGAATACCACACGCCACAACCTCCGACACCAGCCAAACCAGCCGCATCAACACCGCAGCAACAAGGGCATTCGCATCGCCACACAGCGGCGCCAGGAGTTGCATTAACACCGCATCGCGCACCACCAACCCGCCGGGCAACATCGAAAGAAAACCAGCCACCACCGCGAAGGTCACCGCTGTGACTAGCACCGGCAGGTTTCCAACCAACTGCAAGTCCGCAATGCCAATCGCGCGCAGCGTTGCCCACAAGCTCACCGCAAACAACAGCCAGGTGACAATAGCCACGATCCAACCAGTGCCAAGCACACCCAGCGTGATTCCCTGTAGCCGCGCCTGAACATCCGCCGATTCCTCCGCTTGCGGTTTAGCGCCGTCCCCACCGCCATCTCCACGCGCAAATCGCGCCGCCCCCACCCGCCCAAACCACCGCAACACAAACGGCAACGTCGGCCCCCCTGTCGCCACCGCCATCCCCAACGAGATCAGCCATACTTTCCATTCCGACTTCAGCACGAACGCCGATAGAACAAACGCCAGCGTCGCGCCCGCCGCCATCATCGTCAGCGTTTCGACGAAGATGCTGACGATCACCAGCCTCATCGAAGGCGCCCAGCGACGCATCGCCGCCACGCGCAGCACGATGACCATCGCCTTGCCCGGCACGTACTTACCGAGCTGCCCGAAGACATAGGCCCGCATCGTCGCCGCGAGCGGCGGCTCGTAGCCCATCGCGATGAGTGTCCGTTGCCAGAACCACCCCATCGGCACCATTCCCAACAGATAGGCGCAACCGGCCACGACAAGCCACACCGGGCGAACGGTCCAAGAATGTTGAGACAGTTGAGCCAGTGCGCCATGCACCGTCCCACTCACTCCCACGCAAACAACTACAAGCACCGCAATTCGTAAAATCCAAACAAACTGTCGGCGAGATGAAGGGGCGCTGCTGGGCACGAGATGGGAGATTGGGCGAATGGAGCGGGTCTTATTGGCGGCGACTGCCGACGCGGTCTCATTGTCGCGGAAATTGTCCATGGCGGGCAATATTGCTGGTGGGCTAGCGAACCAAGTTTGTTAGAATGCCTGTGCCTGTTGGCCACCTCCCAACGACGGAGCATTTATAGGTGCCACGCGTTATCTCGTTTATCGTTCTGCTCGCAATCGTTCTCCTCGTGGGGGCGATTTTCTTCCAGGTCATGGCGCAATTCTTTGTGCCGTTGTTCCTGGCGTGCGTGTTGATCGTCGTGTTCGAGCCACTCCACAGGTGGATGGTGGAGCGTATGCCGTCTCGGCCTCGAGTGGCCGCGATGCTCACGACCATTTCGATCATCCTCGTGGTCGTGCTTCCGCTCGTTTACCTGGGGTGGAAAGCCTATACCGACTTTTACACACTGCTTCACCGTCCAGCGATTGCCGAGACGGCAACCCTGCCTGCGTCGCGGCCTTCGCTACCCGCGCCGCAAGCTCCTCCAGCCAAAACAGCGCAGCCTCAAACAGACGTGGCGCTAGCCAACGACGCTGATGTGCCCGTGGTTCTCGACGAGGAATTGGACGAGGAAGAGCTGAGCGTCAAGCTAAAGCATTACGTCAAAAAGCTTCTCGTTCCTTTGGAGGAGAAGCTGCGCATCAGAGTTCAAGATTCGTATATCGGTCGCGCCGTGGAGTGGGCGAGCGGTTTTGCCGCCAAAATAATCGTCACGGGCGTGCAGTCGGTCATCGGCGTTCTCATCGGGATGTTTATCCTGGTGATCGCGCTGTATTACTTTCTGGCCGACGGGCCCCTGATGATCGAAGCCGTCATGGCCGTTTCGCCGCTCGATCGGCGCTACGAGCACGAATTGCTTCAGCGATTCGGTCAGGTGAGCCGTGCTGTCGTCGTGGCCACGCTCCTCACGGCCATCACCCAGGGCGGCTTGGCCGGCATCGGCTATGCTTTTGCCTTGCCGCCAGAGGCTCCTATTTTTCTACTTACCGCCCTTACCACGGTTTCCGCGCTCATCCCCATCTTTGGCGCATTTGCCATTTGGGCCTGTGTGTGTATCTGGATCTATGTCCAAGGGGATCTCGTCACGGCGATCGCCCTAGCCACTTATTGCACCCTGGTTGTGTCGCTCATCGACAACATCATGAAGCCGCTCATCCTGCATGGCCAATCCAGGCTTCACCCACTGCTAGCACTTTTGAGCATCTTGGGTGGCATCCAAGCGTTTGGCCCCGTGGGCATCCTGGTCGGGCCGATGCTTGTATCCTTCCTGCAAGCACTTCTCAACATGCTCCGCAAGGAACTCGACTCTTTCAGCGAGCCGCCTGCCGAGGGCTCCAAGCCGCTAGCAGAGTCGGTCGTCGAGGCGATTCAAATGGCAACCGGGGAAAACACGGCAGCCAGCGAAGCCACGCCAGCCAAGCTGCCGGCCGAAACGCCAGAGTTGTCCTCCGCTAAGAAGTCGCTCCCCGCTGCCAAAGCCACCGCCTCGCGCGGCGGCAAACGCAAACGCTAATTTTCCCGGACTTGTATAGGTCAATTCCGGCTTCTTGCTTACAATGCGGCTCGCTTGCAGCGCCGTGAGTGGTGGATAAGCGAGAGCGTGACCTATAGCCAGACCGCCACGCGGTCCAGGAGTTTGCACCACGCTTCGCTCTTCAATCTCCATCCCCCACAGCGTCATCGCATTTACACTTCGTTTTTGTCGGCGATTCATCAAAGAGGGATCTCAATGGACGTCGCGCGTGCCTCATTCGTGCTAACTATCGTGGCCTCGCTCACCAGCGCTGTTTTTGCCGCGCCCCCTTCACAGTCCCCGCCCATGCGCAATTCCAGCGATTGGACGAACACCGGCGCGACCGACCGCTACAACATGCAGTCGATGACCCAACAGACGCAGAACGGCGTGAATTCGACGATGAACTCCGTCGGCAACAGCATCAATTCCGGCATTCAATCGGCCGGCCAGCAGATGTCAACCGCCGCCACGAATGCCACGCAGCAAGCTTTCGGCACGCAAGGCTACCCCGCGCAGCAAGGCAATCCGTTTACAACCACTGCTCCCGCGGCGACCTCAACGACCACGGGCGCCCCTCCTTCGCCTTGGACCACCAGCAATACCAACACCACTCTTGCCGCGCCCCCAGCAACGAATTGGAGCTCCACCTCGATTTCGGCTCCGCCATCCGAACGAAGCGTATTGGCAACTCCGAACGCAACGCAACCTAGCGCGAGCTGGAGCCACATCGGAACCACGATTGCCGCGCCGCCGCTGATCGTTCCCACGTTGCCTACGAGCGCTGCATCGTCGGCATCGCTCTCGCCCTTCAACACCACATCTTCCAACGAAAGTGGCCCGGCGCTGACGGGCAACTCATCGTTCGGTAATCCGCCGAGCATTAGTTCTACCTCCAACTGGGCGCAGCAACCGTCTGCTTCTACGACAATGTCCAATGACTTGAGTTCGAGCTGGAGCAACAGCACCAACAATACAAGTAACAACGCCTCGTTCGATCGCCCTGTCGACAACTCGAACATCGGCATATCTCGCGAGGCAGGCTTCCCCTCTTCGCAACAAGACATTCGCAGCACCGTCGCCAAGCCAGCCGACTCCTGGGTCGAGGATGCCTGGCCACGCAATCCGCAGTCTCAGCAAAACGGCGCAGGTACGTCGATCGCCGAGTCACGCAGCGCGGGCATCGGTTCAGCCAGCAACACACAGACGATGCACACCCCCACCAACGGGCAGTTCAGTTCGAATATGAACATGGCTGGCAATGGGTCGAATCCGAATAACATGAACTCCAACATCCAGCAGCAGCCGTTGAATACAAGACAGCAAACCGCCAATGGCGAACCACAACCTTGGGTCACCCTCCTCGTCGTGATCCTGGGGCTGGCCGGCTCGCTCGCGGGAAATGTCTATCTCGGCTGGAGTTACCTCGATGCCCGGCAGAAATACCAGGCCCTCGTCCGACGCACCGCCGACACCTTCCGGCGAACCAAGTCCTTAGCAGCCTAGCCAACGGCAATAAAGCAGCCGACAGTCGTCGTCCCAGACTCCCTGCGGCGTTGTTGGCGATACCTAGACCGATCCGCGACGGATCGGCTAGATAGCCCGGCCGTTCCGACCGGAAAAGTAACGTATCCACATTCCACGCCATTATCCCTTATCTCTCGCCGCTAATGTCCGTTACCACACTCCCGGCTGCCACCGGGGTGGGCTTGGGGCTCTTTTCCGACTAAAATTGCGAAACCTTCTCGCGACCGCTAGCGTACCCAAAAGCGCCGGCCGTCCGACTCCAGGAACATGATCGTGCGTCCTATTCTCGTTTCGACTTTGAGCGTTTGCCTGTCGCTCCTGACCGGTTCCACCCTTTTTGCGCAAGACCAAGGCGACAGCGGTCCGCGCAAGCACTATACCGATGGCGTCATCGGCCAGTTCGACAGCCTCACGACCGATTTCTCGCTCGAACCGGCGACGATTACGGCCAAATTCACACCCAAGACAAACGAACGCCCCGCCACGCTACTGATTACAGCGAAGATCGCCCGTGGAAAGCATGCCTACTCCCTCACGCAGCCTCCCGGCGGCCCCCAGCCGACCACGATCGAGCTCCAACCCTCGCCCAACTATCGCCAGCTCACCGCCTTTCGCTCGCAGCCCGCGGCGAAGTCTCGTGTCGAAGATCTCGGCGGCGGCGCGAAAGTAAATGTCGAGGAGCACGAAGGCCAGGTTACCTGGTATGCCCCGATCGAGTTGACCGCCGGCGTCGATCCGAAAACGCTCGAAATCCACGGCTCGATCCATATGCAAGTGTGCCAGACACATGGCACCTGCGAGCCCGTTGATAAAGACTTCGTTGCCACGTTGGCCCCGACCGACGCCGCCAGCAACTTGCCTGCGGTGGCCGTGGCGACGACTCCTGTCAAAGCGGTGCCGCCCACTGCGGGGCCGTTCCAACTAGAAGGCTCCGCCGTCAAGCTCGCCGGGCGAATTGCTCCATCGGTTGTGCGCCCCGGCGAATCCGCCACGCTCGAAATCACGGCCACGCCGCCACCGACCGGCCATGTCTACGCTCATGCCGATCGCGACAACAAGCCAGGCACCAAACCCGTTATTTTTGCCATTGAATCAGCAGCCGGCCTCATTCCCCATCGCCCCGTCACCGATGCTCCGACCAAAACCGAAAAAACCCCTTATTTCGGCGATCTGCAATATCACGACGCGCCCGTTACCTGGAGCATTCGCCTCGATGTTCCGGCAAGTGCGACGCCCGGTGAATATCCGATTTCGGGACTCATGGGCTACCAGTCGTGCCAGACCGAGGAAGGAAAGAGCACTTGCGAGCGGCCCAGTGCCGTTCAATTCACCGGAATGTTGAAGGTCGGCAGCGAAACGAGCAC
>CAZGMU010000053.1:11009-12431 GCA_964526975.1 uncultured Planctomycetaceae bacterium | reverse complement strand
GGCGCCCACGCCGCTTGCCTTTGCGCCCTTCGAGAGCTATCGCAAGGTGGCCGAAGCCGCCGCTGTTTTTGCCGACAACTTCGACCGGCAATCACCGAACGCCCTGGCGGGAGCGACCGCAGCCGCCACACCGGTTGATCCACCCACTCCCCGCCCCGATTCTCAAACACCACAGCTTCGTTCGAGAGACCTCTATCAGCTCGACCGCATTCAGCTCCATGCGACCAACAGCGGCTCGCTCTCGTACTACATCGCTCTCGCCTTTGTTGGCGGAATTATTCTTAACCTGATGCCCTGTGTTTTGCCGGTAATCGGCCTCAAGGTGATGAGCTTCGTCGAGCAGGCAGGCAAGAGCAGGGCCCATGCGCTGGTGCTTAATCTCTGGTTTGCGGTTGGCATCGTTTCGGTATTTCTATTGCTCGGTGCGCTTGCTGTCGTATTCAAGCTCTCTTGGGGCGCTCAGTTCGGCAACACCGCGTTCAATGTCATCGTCGCCGCCATCGTTTTCGCCATGGCCCTGAGCCTCCTAGGCATTTGGGAAGTGCCGATTCCTGGCTTCTTTGGTACTGGTTCAGTGAGCTCGGCCGCCTCGAAAGAAGGACCGCTTGGTGCATTCTTGAAGGGGGTGGTCACGACCGTTCTCGCTACGCCATGCACGGCCCCGTTTATGGCCTCCGCGATTGCCTGGGCCGTTACCCAGTCGGCCACCACGACACTCACCGTTTTCACAGCGCTCGGTCTCGGCATGGCCAGCCCGTATGTCCTTGTCGGCGTTTTCCCGGAACTGCTCCGATTCCTGCCCAAGCCCGGTGCATGGATGGAAACATTCAAGCAAGTCAGCGGCTTTATTCTGCTGGGAACCGTGGTTTTCATCCTGTCGTTCATCGACACCCTGGCCGTCGTGCCGACGCTCGTGTTGCTGCTTGGAATCGCTATCGCCTGTTGGCTGGTGGCTCGCACACCGCTGACCGCCGAGTTCGACGCCCGCATGAAATCGTGGGCCAAAGCAGGTTTGATCGTTGGCTCGTTCGCTCTTTTATCGTTCGGCGGTTTGTACCGCATGGCGACCACCTCGGCCGATATGGCCTGGCAGTCTTTTTCCTTGGAGAAACTGAAGCAGGTAGCGGTTGATGAGGGTCGCACCGTGATCGTCGATTTCTCGGCCGATTGGTGTATTAACTGCAAGTTTTTCGAGAAGACGGTTCTCCATACTGAGGCAGTCGAGCAAGCGATTGCTCGCTCCGGCGCTGTCACGATGTACGGCGATTACACGACGTATCCGGCGGAGATTGACGATACGATCAAAGCGCTCGGCGCCAACGGCGTGCCGGTCATCGCCATTTTCCCTGGTGATGCGCCATATTCTCCCATCGTGTTCAACGGCGGCTATACCAGCCAGAAGCTGATCGCCGCGCTCGAGCA
>CAZGMU010000053.1:574-10999 GCA_964526975.1 uncultured Planctomycetaceae bacterium | reverse complement strand
GCGGAGCCAAAACGGCCCGTAGCACGTCCAGCAGTAGCAGCGCGTACGCAGCCGAACGGTAGCGACGCGAGCTGTCCATAGTAGGGCAGGTAGCGTGGGTGCTCGCACCCACGGATTGTGGCTTCACCTCCCGGAGAAGGATCGCGATGGTTCGAGCGCAACGCACATTACGTGGGTGCGGAAGCCCCCACGCTACTGGCTTAGGCCCAGCGGACCGTGCCATCGCCTTCTACCGCGCGGCCGATTACACAGCATGAATAGCCAGACTTCTCCAACTGCTTTTGGATGCTCTCCGCATAGAACGGCGAAACGATCAACACCAGTCCGATGCCCATATTGAAGACGCGGTGCATTTCATCCTCGTCCACGTCGCCGAGCTGTTGCAGCCAATCGAACACAGGGGGTATCGACCAGCTTCCGCGATCGATCGTTACGCCGATATGCGGTGGCAGAATCCGTCCCAGGTTTTCATGCAGCCCGCCGCCCGTAATGTGGGCGATTCCGTGAACAACGCTTTTCACTTTGTAATGTGTTAGCACGCCGCGAACGGCCCGGGCGTAAATCGTCGTCGGTCGCAGCAACACTTCGCCAATAGTGCCGCCCAACGCTTCGACTCGATCGCTTGCGTTTAATTTCGCGATGTCGAACACGATCTTCCGCACGAGGCTGTACCCGTTCGAGTGGAGCCCGCTCGATGCCACGCCAATCGCGATGTCGCCTGATGAAATCGTTGAGCCGTCTAGCACCTTGGCCCGCTCGACGACGCCGACGCAAAAACCGGCCAAGTCATAATCTTCCGCCTGATACATGTCGGGCATGATCGCCGTCTCGCCGCCGATGAGCGCCATATCACCAGCCACGCATCCGTCGCTGATTCCGGCGACAATCTGCTCGAGTCGCGCCGGATCATCCTTCCCCATCGCTACATAGTCCAGGAAGAACAGCGGTTCGGCGCCGCAGCAGAGCACGTCGTTCACGCACATGCCGACTAGATCGATCCCTACGGTGTTGTGAATTCCAAGCTGCTGAGCAACCTTGAGCTTCGTGCCGACGCCATCGGTACCCGAAACCAGTACCGGCTCTTTGTACCGCCGTGCGAACAGACCGTCTGAAAAGTCGAGCTGAAACAGCCCCGCAAATCCCCCCTCGGCCGGCAACACCCGCGGCGAATGCGTCCGCCGCATAAGCCGCGGCAACCGCGACATCGACTCCGCATAAACTTCCAGGTCGACGCCAGAATCTTTATAAGTGGCCTTTGTCATAGGTATCGCGATTCTACAAGTCTGGCTGGCAGGACTGGAATAGCTACACGGCCAGAGTTTTCCGAAAAACCGTGTTGGAGCACTCTTCACCGAGACTTCCGTCCGACATAAGCTTAATTTAGGTGCATACGTTCTTGGAGTTCTTGTCAATGACGATAGCCGCCCATAAAGTGCTCGACGCTTTCAGCGCACTTGCGCCAGAAGAGCAACAGCAAGTCGCCGTGGAGATTCTTCGCAGGTCGTCGGCAAACGGCGAGCTTAGCGACGAGGTTTTTAGTGAGCTGGCGGTAGAAGTATTCCGCAGTTACGACGCCGAGGAGACAGCGCGTGGCGAATGCTAGTCGCGGCGAAGTCTGGCTTGCCGATTTGGGAATCGCGGCAAAGACCCGACCGTGCCTCATTCTCAGCGTTCCTGCCGATACCTAGGATCGTGCGTTGATTGCTCTCGTTCCACATACAACGAGTGTGCGCGGAACAAGATTCGAAGTGGCCGTACCGAAACGTTTTCTAAAAGAGGGCGCATTCGACCCGCAAGGCATTCTCACGCTGGCGCCACCGAAATTGATCCGCAGGCTGGGCACGTTGAGTGCTTCGGAGCTTGCCTTGGTCGAGCAAAGCGTGAAGGTGTGGCTTGGTTTGTAGACCAGATGTGCGGATTTACTTACATCCAATGACGATTCAAATCACCGATCTTCAAGCTCACTGACCGCCGATAGCGCCGATGTTCTCGATCCGTAGTGAGGAGGAGTATGACGCGGCCGTTGAGCGGCTTAACTCGCTTCTCGACAAGATCGGCGTGAATGAGCAGCATCCTCTTTACGGCGTGCTCGATACGCTCGACACGCTTGTTCATTCCTACGAAGCGGAGCACCACGTCATTCCCAACGCCGAGAACCCTGAAGTCCTTCAACACTTATTGGAAGAGCATGGTTTCTCCGTTGCAGACTTGGCTGGTGCTGCCATCCCCGAAACCCTCCAGCGATATCTGGCGGGAGGAAGCCGACCTGACCGTTGAGCAAGCGCGGGCGCTCGCCCAACGATTTCACGTTTCGCCGACGGCATTTATCTGAAACGAGTTGCTTTGCTAAGTGGCGTCCATTCGGTCATAATCCACGACATGTATCGTGTTCCAGCTAACGAGCGTTGTGATATTTGTTCTGCACCAGCAGTCGCGCATATCCGAAACGTTAGTGACATGAAGGAGGCCCGCTACTGTCAAACACACACACCCGATCTATGGCCAGGCAAGTTTTCGGAATTGATTCTTCTATGCCATCGACTTCCGCCCGGAAATTCTCTATCGAGAATGCTTAATGCGCCGCTAGATTCGCAAGAACATCAAATGCTTCTCGAGGAGATGTGTAAATTGAGATTACTTGGGGCTGATGGTGCCTGTAGATATTACCTTAGCGTTCTAACCGGCATCGACCATTTTGCGCTTTGGAATGGTGAATTTCTTGATAACCTTCGTGAATTTGTTGATGCGCAAACTCGTGGCGCAACTCGTGCCTTTCGCGTGGATGCAGATACTGTCGAATGTTTCGCTCCACTGCTCAAGTCCACCTTCATGGTTGCTAACTCGCACTTAGGTTGGGAGTTGACCAAAGAGGAGCGGGCGGTGGAACTTTTATTGCAAAATTCCAAGTGGTCGGATGCGCGAATTGCGGTCGATGTACCGACGACGATAAAGCAACTTCAGCACTTTACGGTTTATAAGTTGCTTCGAATGGCGCGGAGCCGTCGAAACCCAAAGCCATAGCGGATTTTTCAACGAGATAATCCTCTTTCTCGGGCAATTCCAATCCTGCCGCTCAAAACAAGGATTCTGTTCGGCGAAGCCCTGCGGTAGACTGGCGACGCATTGAAATTTGTGCTCGCCACGTGTCGAAGTAATGGCAGCTTGTGAGCGCGATTTAGTCCGTGCTTGTGGGTCCGCGTGATCGGTCGAGACGTCGGCCAATCCGGGGAATCGTCAGACAGGAAGGTCTGCCCCACCAGCCGGGCTGCTCAATCGGTACCACCGATCGACTTTTCCAATCGCGCCATTCGCAAACTTCCAATTCTTCTCGACCCATACACGAGCACCAATGTTTACGACGTTCACGTCTGCTACAAGCTTCCTGGCCCGCACTGCTTTCGTTGTCATGCCGAAAACACCGCGCAACCCAGCCACGCCGCAGTTGCAATTCAATTACCCGCTCCCTTATGGCGCGGTGCTTCGCGACGGTGGCGTTCAGTTTTCGGTTTTTAGCAAATCCGCGATCGCCATGCGGGTGCTGCTGTACAACGAGGTGAACGATCGCGAGCCGCATAAGCGGATCGAGTTCAATCCGGCCACGAATCGCTGGGGCGATATTTGGAGCGTATTCGTTCCGGGCCTCAAAGCCGGTCATCTTTACCATTTCCAGGCCGACGGCCCGTTCGACCCAACTCAGGGCCAGCGCTTCAATCCCCAAGCGCGATTGATCGATCCCTACGCCCGTGCCCTGGCCGGTAAATTTCTCCCATCGGAGGATGGCGTCGTGCGGCCGCCCAAGTGCGTTGTGGTCGACGATGCGTTCGACTGGCGCGGCGATCGCCACCTGAAGCGGCCACTTTCCGAAACGATCATCTACGAGACGCATGTCCGCGGCTTCACTCGTAGCCCGTCGAGCGGCGTTCAGCATCCTGGCACTTACGAAGCGATCATCGAAAAAATTCCGTACTTGAAATCGCTCGGCGTTACCGCGATCGAGCTGATGCCGGTCAACGAATTTCCGATCGAAGAGGCCGACGGCACCAAGCCACGCCGCACGTACTACTGGGGCTACGACCCCATGGCGTTCTTTTCGCCCCATCGTGGATACATGTCTGGCTCGAAGCCGGGCGACCAGGTGCGGCAGTTCAAGGAGATGGTTCGCGAGCTGCACGCGGCCGATATCGAGGTCATTCTCGATGTGGTTTTCAACCACACGGCCGAAGGCAACGAAAGCGGCCCCACGTTTTCGTTCAAAGGGTTGGAGAACAAAGTTTATTACATGCTGAACGACGACGGCACGTATAAAAACTTCTCCGGCTGCGGCAACACGGTGAATGGCAACCATCCCGTGATGCGGGAGATGATTTTCCACTGCCTGCGTCACTGGGTTTATAACTACCACGTCGACGGTTTCCGCTTCGATCTGGCCAGCATTCTCAGTCGCAATCGGTACGGCGAGATCGTGCCTAATCCTCCGCTGGTGGAGCTGATTGCCGAAGACCCGATGCTGGCCGATACGAAGATCATTGCCGAAGCGTGGGACGCCGCCGGCGCCTACCAGGTTGGCTCGTTTGCCAATCAACGTTGGGCCGAATGGAATGGTCATTACCGCGACGATCTGCGGCGTTTCTGGCGTGGCGACGCAGGGCTTACGGGCCCAGTAGCCACGCGCCTCTCTGGCTCAAGCGATCTCTACCAGCCAAGCGGTCGTCGGCCGTATCACAGCATCAATTTCATCACGTCGCACGACGGTTTTCCGCTCAACGACCTAGTGAGCTACGAGCGTAAACACAATCTCGCCAACCTCGAAGATAATCGCGACGGCGACAACAACAACAGCAGCCGCAATTACGGTGTCGAAGGGCCAACACGGCGCAAAAGTATTGTCACGGTCCGCAATCGTCAGGCGAAGAACTTCATGGCTTCGCTGCTCTTGAGCCAGGGCGTGCCCATGATTCTCAGTGGCGACGAGGTTCTCCGTACTCAACGTGGCAACAACAACGCGTATTGTCAGGACAACCCGATCAGTTGGTTCGACTGGAAGCTCGTGGAGCGTAACGCCGAGATGTTCCGCTTCGTGCAGTCGCTCATTGCGTTCCGCCGTCGCCAGCCAAACGTCCGTCGTGGCACATTCCTGACTGGCCGCGCGGTGAAGCCGGATCAACTGCCAGATGTCAGTTGGTTCAACGCCGACGGTCGACCAATCGACTGGAACACTGCTGGCCCGAGCCTGACGAGCATTTTTGGCACCGCCGGCCTGACCGACCCGGCCGCACGAGCTGTGATGTTCATGTTGCATGCCGGTGATCATCCGCGCGAGTTCAAGATGCCGACCGCGGCGGCAGGGCAGAAGTGGCGATTGTTCATCGACACGGCCGCCGAACCGCCGGGCGATATTTATCCCGAGGCCGATGGTCCGTTGCTTGAGGAGCATCCTGACGTCCTCGATGGCCATACGTTCCGCTGCTACGTAGCGGAGTAACCGTCCCGCCGTTTCGCGTCGGCGGCAGCGTCGAATCGCCCGCCGCAACCTGCCGCCGCCGGAATTCGTCCGCGCCGCCGACGCCAAACACTTTTGAGGACGCGGGATACGGGAGAGGGCCAGGGCATTGGTAGGTAAAGCTTATGGTTAGGGCTAAGCGGGCTCGGTTCGTTTTGATATACTGATAACGTTCTCCCATAAGTTGTTTCTTCCCCGTCCCCTGCATCTCCTATTCTGCATCCTTGTCCTCCAAGATCCACGTCCTTGGCATCGGCATCGGCGACGACGGCCTAAGAAAGTTCCATGGCACTGACCTTCGAATGGGACGAGGTGAAGGATCTGGCGAACCAGAAGAAACATGGCATAAGTTTTGACGAAGCGAAGACGGTTTTTGGCGATCCACGCTCAATCACGATTACAGACGAAGCACATTCTGATGAAGAAGATCGTTATCTCGACATTGGGATTTCATTACGAGGCCGCCTGATTGTGGTTTGCTATACCGAAAGAGCGCCAAACATTCGTATTATTAGTTGCCGTAAGGCAACGAAATCGGAACGAAAAGCCTATGAGCAAGCATAAGAGCCTCCCTAACGACGAAATGTTACCCGAATACGACTTTTCCAAGGGTGTTCGTGGCAAGCATGCTCGCCAGTATCAGCGAGGCCATGCAGTTAAAGTTCATCAAGCCGATGGCACGACCGCGATCCAACGCTACAAATTGGAAGACGGTGCTGTGCTGCTCGCGCCTGATGTACGCGAATACTTTTCAGATTCTGATTCAGTCAATCAGGCACTTCGATCACTTATTAAGTTGATTCCACGAAAACGCCGTCCAGCGACCGGCAAGTAGGCTCGTTTTTCTTTCTGCTATATTATTAACTTCTCTCGATTTCAAGCTCTCCGATCCATGCCCCCAAAAATCCACGTCATTGGCATCGGCGACGACGGCCTTGAGGCCGTGCCGGGCACGGTGGGCCAGACCATTGCTGATGCCGAGGTGCTGCTCGGCACCGATCGCACGTTGGCTTTGGTGCCCAAGTCGAAGGCGGAGCGGCATGCGATTTCTGGAGATCTGAACCAACTCGTGGCCACGATCGAGAAGGCCGGCGATAAACGCGTCGTGCTGCTGATCTACGGCGATCCGATGTTCTACGGCTTGGCTCGGTATGTGTGCGACAAGCTTGGCAAAGAACGGTTCGTCGTGGTGCCGCACGTGTCGAGCATGCAACTCGCGTTCGCGCGGGTGATGGAGTCGTGGGAAGAAGCGTACCTTACCGACCTGGCCAAGCATCCAATCGATTCGGTGATCGAAAAGATTCGCACGGCCCAAAAGGTTGGCTTGTTCACGGCCGACCACTGTGGGCCAGCCGACTTGGCCCGCGCGCTGCTTGACCGCCGTATCGACTACTTCACCGCCTATGTTTGCGAGAACCTGGGTGCGCGCGACGAGCGTGTGACTCGCGGCACACTCAAGGAAATCGCCGGCCAGCGATTCGACGCGCTCAATGTGATGATCCTCATCCGCGATCCAGACGCGCCGGATCGGCCACGCGAGGCGGTCGGTCGGCGGCTGTTCGGGAATCCGGATGAGGCATTCATCCAGTCGCAACCCAAGCAGGGGCTATTGACTCCGGCCGAAGTGCGGGCGATTGCGCTCGCCCAGATGGACATCGCCCCGAGCAGCATCGTGTGGGACATCGGGGCCGGCAGCGGCTCGGTGAGCATCGAAGCGGCTCAAATGGCCCACGATGGCCAGGTCTACGCGATCGAAATGGACGCCGAGGACCACGGACTCATTCAGCAAAACGCGGAGCGGTTTGGCGTGGCCAACGTGAACGCGATTCTTGGCCGCGCTCCCAAGGCATTCGAAGAACTTCCAGACCCAGATGCAGTCTTCGTCGCCGGTGCCGGCCGCGAAGTTACGAAAATTTCTAAAGCCACGTATCAGCGTCTCCGCGCCCGTGGCCGGTTGGTCGTGAATACGACGAGCATCGATCATCTGATGGAACTTCGCGAAACGCTGAAAGGCAATTCGGCGAATGTTGCCGTTTGGATGATCAATTTGTCGCGTGGCACCGACCAACTCGACCGGTTGTCGTTCGACCCGCTGAAGCCAAGCTTTTTGCTGGCGGTGACGAAGTCGTAGCGGCGAGCTTCTTCCCGGAGCTTGCTTTGGCGGAGCCGACTTGCCGAGGCAAGTCGCGGCCTTTGTCGGACCCTATCAGGGTGCGCAAAATTCTCCCCTGGAATTTTGCACACCTTGCTCCGGAGGCCGGAGGCCCGCTCGGCGCGCACCGGGAGCGCAGGCAGTGCTCTACCAGGGGAGGGCTGCTTCAGTACCGAGGAGGATTTTAAGCGATAAATCAGAGAATTTCCTTGCAACTGGTCTTGGCGAGCATCAATAATACGAAGATTGTGAAGGTCGGTACGCGAGCAGTCGGCTTGGCGGATCGATTCTGGTTGGGTTTCTTGTCGCGACTTGGCTGCATTCTGTTGTTTCTGCGGAAGACGTGGCCGAAGAAGGGAGATGTCTAATGAGGCGGCGGTCATATATGGTTGCAGTCGCCATGAGTGTCGTTATGTTCAGCGGCGCCCATGCAGCGGTGATTCAAGTCCAGAGCGATATTCTCGATTATGAAGCCTATAAGACGGTGTCGTCGGGTGATCTGGCGATCTCGAACGGCGTTGCCGGCGACAACCGCATCGGGTCTCGAACAAGGACGACATTATCGTCATCCATTTTACCATTCGCTTTGCCGACGATTTTGAGCGGAGAAGAGATTAGTTCTGCAACGCTTAACGTCACTTTTAAAGGTGAGTCGTCAAGCTTGATGATCGAGGCGGGCGACGGCAATGTCGATCTCTATGGATTGCCCTATCAGGCATCTCCTGTTACACAGAGCGCCACCAGATATTATTCGGGTCCCAATGATTCGACGGCCGGAGTCACAAAACTGCAAGACAACTTCTTCACGGCCGACGAATACCCGGCGGAAAACACGACTTTAACCAAGGCGAGCGTGGATATCAGCGCCTATCTGAAATCTCTCTACGCGGCGGGCGCCGTTGCGGGCGATTTCGCGGTGATTCGATTGAGCTACGATATCGACGGGTTGAGTGACAATAACCGCTACAGGATCGTAACTTCGGGCGGTGATGGAGGCACTATCGATGCCTCTCCTCACTCGATTCAAGAAGGCGCGCCATTTCTCAGCATCACTACGTCGCCTGTCCCCGAGCCTACAAGTCTTGTACTCTTGGGATTAGCAGTCGCCGCGCTGATTGGCGGGCGGCGGCGGTAGACCAGGCAGTCAGTCGTTAGGCCGTTGTTGTCTGGGGCAAAATTTGGGCATCCTCAGCGGCGCGACCTTATGGTTTGCCGCATGCCCATGGAGGCAATTGCCAGGGCTATTGAGTAGCAAAAAGTTCGCGGCACGACCATGTGCCACCCCGCGGCGAGAGAAGGACCGATGAAGCACGATGGATTCGTTTCCGTCGCCGCTGCGCAGCTGCGCGCATTCAAGCCTCTTTTGGCCACCAAAGTCCCAGGCGAAGGGAGACAGGTCCATGTTTTCGGTGAGCGCTGGCACGATTGCTTGGTAGTCTTTTGGCCGAAAAAGGGACCAGACCCCGGCTTTGCAGTTCTCCTGATCGAAGAGCCGTTCGGCTTGCGGAATTTGCCGCTGCTTTATAGGAATTGCGCGAAAAACCTCCGTTTTACTTGACATCCGGTGTCGACGGCTTGAAGATAGTTATGGCTAGCAGGCGCATTTCCGCAGGTATTTTTGAGAGGAATAGGGTATGTCGATCCACCGCTTTCGGAGCTTTTTCTGCATCATCATCGTCGGTTTGTGTGCCGCACGTGTGTCGGCGGTGGAGCTTTTTAGCGACAACTTCAATACGAATACGAGCGCGAATTGGACGGTGAACAAAGCGCCGACGGCTGTTGATCCCAACAAGCAGACCGCGCAGTTCGCATTCGACTATTCCGCGTTCGGAATCCCGTCAGCTCCTGGTTCCAGCGATACGCTCGGCTTGCGGTTGCGGGCGAATTTGCCGCTGGATGGCAATGGCAACGAAGTAACCGGGCGGCCGGCACAATTTCCGGATTGTCTGTTTCGCCGACTGGAAAAGATTTCGGCTCGAACTACGTTTTGTCGTTCGACACGTGGGCGAACTTCTTCGGTGCGCCGAATGCCACTGGTCTTGCCGATAACGTTAATTCCGAAGGCGGTACATACACCATCATGTCTGTTGTGGGGACCTCCGGCACCGTTCCGGTTGTAGTTGCCAACGGCGCAGCTGGCGTTGACTCCCTCGTGCCGGACGCCCAAATGGACGGTATCGGTCTTGCCACGACTCCCGATGGCGGCATCGCCAACGACTTCCGGATATTTCCCGCGTCGGGCGTATTTGTTGATTCAGGGAACCCGGCCTACTTGGCTGGAGGCACTTCCAATGCACAGGCGCTGTATACGACGGCGTTTCCCCCGGTAACTGCTCCCGAGATTCAGCAGTCGCTCGCAGACGCCGAATTCGGCGGCGATGCGGCTCCGGTAATGGCAGGTTCTACGCAAGCGGGCTCGTTCGGCTTTGCCTGGCACCATGTCGTGATCACCGTCAACGACGGCAACTTGACCTGGGTCGTGAATGGCACCAAGCTCGTTGACGCGAATATTGCGGATATCCCTTTGGGCGGCAACAACATCGCGTTTGGCGTTTCGGATGTCAATTCTAGCACGGCGCGGCATCCGTCGCTGGCGTTCCTGATCATTGACAATGTTCTCGTGACCGATGTGCCGCCGGCACAACTTGGCGACTTCAATGAAGATGGCAAGGTGGATGCCAGCGATTACGCGACGTGGCGTAAGAACGACGCGGCAAACGTCGCGCTTCCCAACGATGACGGCGTCGCCGATCAGGCAGCCCGCTATGCGCTT
>CAZGMU010000053.1:0-552 GCA_964526975.1 uncultured Planctomycetaceae bacterium | reverse complement strand
GTGAGCGCCACCTGCTGCTGGTTCGCCCGGCGAAGGTCGTAGTCCAAACCTGTTGTCGCTTTTACTGGTTTACTGGGCACCGCCTACTGCCCTGGGCCTATGGCGAAGACCATTGCGTGATGCGCGTAGTGCCAGCGCGTGAGGGCTTTGGTATGGCAGAACCGACCCCGAAGGGGTCGGCTATATAGCCCGGTCGTTTCGACCGGGAAGGGGCCGTGGCCAGCGCTAGGTGCGGTAACCGGCGTTGAGCCGCACGTATTCGGCGGTGAGGTCGGTGGTCCGGAAGCGGGCCGCGGCTTTGCCTTCTTCGAGGATCAGGACGATGCTCGTGTCGTGGTCGGTGGCGATGCTCTTGGCCACGGCATCGCCATCGAAATCAACCGGTGCGCCTCGCTCGTAGAGCAGCAGGCGTTGATGTAGAGGATGACTTTCGCTGGGTCGAACTGCACGCCCGCGTAACCGGCGGCCGAAACGATGCGGCCCCAATTGGGGTCGGCGCTCTACCAGGGGAGGGCTGCTTCAGTACCGAGGAGGATTTTAAGCGATAAATCA
>CAZGMU010000052.1:7173-17871 GCA_964526975.1 uncultured Planctomycetaceae bacterium | reverse complement strand
ATCCTTGCACTCACACTGGATCTGAAACTCGTTCCTCGTCGTCTCGCCGACGTTCCACAAGTTGCTCACGCCCATGTGGCCCGCCTCGGTCATTTCGAAGTCGGCCCCCACAAGTGCCCCGAGAACTCCATCGCCCGTTGCGTCCAGGAACAGCTTGCCGGCGATCTTCGTCCGCTCGCCAGTCCGCGTGTTCTGAGCCACCACCGTTCGCCGCAGCCTGATTCACCCGATGCTCAAGCAAGAGCGTGATGTTCTTCTCGCCACGGACGACGCGCAGCTTGCGCTTGTCGTCGTAGATGTTGCCGATCTTGGCGTTGCCGTCGGTCGCCGTCCGGTCGCGGACGAGCTCCGAAACCACGTCGCCCACATGCGGGTATGGCGGCAGGTTCGTCTTCCCTTCCGGCCACACCCGCACCTCCGAGCTGCCGTTGCCACCAAGCACCGGCCGATCCTGAATCAGTGCAACGGTCAGCCCCAACCGCGCCGCCGACACCGCGGCCGACGTCCCGGCAATGCCGCCGCCCACCACCACCAGGTCATACTTGCCGCCGTCCTTCGGCTCTCGCGACCAGTCGAGCACCTTCGCCCGCAGCGCTTCCAGCGCCGGCCCCTCGTCGGGCGGAACGAACTTCGCATCGCGGCAGAACAGAATGGCATCGCAACGGCCTTCAAAGCCCGTGAGATCGTGCAGGGCAACAGTCGCTTTCTCGCCAACCTGAACTGTGCCGCCATCCTGCCAGTGCCACTTCGCGCCTTCGGTGCCGAATGTCGTGGGGAGCGGCTTGCCGTTCACGAGCAATTGGAATCGTCCCGGCGCGCCGGGCGCGTTCCACGGCGCGACCCAATCGCGCGTCCGCACCCAGACGCGATACTCGCCCGCCGCCGGGAACGCGATCTCCCCCGCAGCATCGGGCACCGGTTCCCCCAAGCCGTGCGCGAGCAGGTAGGGCGAGCCCATCAAGTCCATGAACTGCTGATCGACCAGCCAGCCGCCGGTCTCTTTAAGCGACTCGGCTTCGACGAGAACCATCTCGTTCGCCATCGCTGTGATCGTTTGCAGCAAGAACACCAGAAGAAGCGTTGTCCGTCGCATGGTGCGATGACCTCGGAGGTTTTAGTGAAGATGCTCGCGAATTTCGGGGGGCACGCCCTGAGGCTCGGCAAAGGGCGTGGCTCTTCGTACCGCACGCGCCACGCCCTTCGAAGACTCAGGGCGTGCCACCCTGCGAGACGGATTCCCGGATACTCTCAGATTAATCGATTCCTTCCGCCGGTTCTTCATACCCATGCGCTTTGGCGTTCCAGCAAGCTGCAAACAGCAGCGTACCGATCAGCCCGCAAGCAAGGAACATCAGGAATCCGGCATCCCAACCATTGTGTTTTACCAGCGCTCCGATGCCAACACCCGATACCGCGGTGCTCAAATACCCGAAAAACCCCGTCAATCCGACGGCCGCCGCCGCGGCTCGCTTGGTCGCCAGGTTTGCCGCCGCCGCCCCGATCAGGCTCTGCGGGCCGTAGATGAAAAAACCAGACATGCACAGCAGCAACGCGCTCGTCCACCACGATTGATTCGGCAGCAGCCAGAACAAGAGGAGCGTGAACGTACACAAAGTCATATATACGAGGCTGACCCGCGCCGCCCGTCCTGCAAAATATCGGTCGGTCACCCAGCCGCCGAAGATCATTCCCACGAGCCCGAACAGTTCGTAGCCAGCAACAAACCACGAAGCGCTCTTCAGATCGATGCCGCGCGCTTCCTTGAGAAACGTCGGTCCCCAATCCAGCAAGCCGTACCGAACCGAGTAAACAAAAAAGTTCGCGATCGAAAGTAGCCAGATATGAGGATTCGCAAACACCAACCGCCGCAGCGAACTCGTAAGCGGTTCCGCCTGGTGCGAGAGATCGGCCGTGCCTTCGACCGGTGGCATGCCGAGCGACTCGGGCGTATCGCGCAGCCACAGCGCGAGCCACGCCGCGCCAACGAGCGCAATCCCACCAGGCACGAAGAAACACAGCCGCCAGTCGTGCTCGACCAGGTATCCACACAGCACGATGACTGCCCCCGCTCCAATCGAATGCGAGATATTCCAAATGCCCATCTTCGTGGCCAGCTCACGCGGCGAGAACCAATGCGTGATCAGCCGCGCACAGGGCGGGTAGCCCATGCCTTGAAACCAACCGTTGAGCGTCCACAGCAGGCCGAGCGTGACAACGGCCGTGCTCAAACCGAACCACAGGTTGAGGATGGCGCAAATCGCGAGGCCCGCCGACATGAACCACCGTGCGTTGGCCCGGTCGCCTACGATGCCGTTGGCAAACTTCGATACGCCGTAGACGATTCCATGGGCCGTGAGAAACAGGCCCAGTTGAATTTTATCAATTCCCTCGGCTTGCATCGCCGGCATGGCGACGCTCAGGTTCTTCCGCACGAAGTAGTAGAGCGCGTAGCCAACAATCGTGGACGTAAGGATTCGGCGTTGCCAGTACGCGGTCGATGCCGAATCGGTGCTCATGCAAAAAGTCCACTGGGTTGGAAGACATGGTCGAGCGCGCGATCCCAGAGGCCGGTGCGCCACACCAGGTCGAGGATCGTGTACCGGCGGCGGATGTGGAGCGCCTTGCGGAAACTCAGTCGCAGCCGCTCGCGCGAGATGCCGATTTGCTCGGGCCTCGTCGGGCAGCCGGCGGCGGCCAGCATCTCGGCCACTTCCGCGGCGGGAATCAATTGCCGCGACAACCGCTCACGAATCGTCGGCCACTGCTGCTGGAGCAGTTCCAGGTGTGTACGCAGCGCGTCGCGATCGACGTATTTTTCACCGCTTTCCAGCAATGCCTTGCGACGAAGTTCGGCCGCGGGAAACAACTCGCCGATTTCTTCTTTTACGGCGTCCCAAATTGGCCAGTTGCGCACCGCTCGATCGATGTCCAGCTTGTCGAGATCGAGGTTGAACACCGCCTCGTACAACGACAGCGAGGCGAGCGAACCGATGCCGACCTTGAACCCGTGCGAAGGAGTGGTGCCCTCGTGCGTGTGATGTTCCATATCCCACAGGTGGCTAAACTGATGGTCGGCGCCCGACACGGGGCGACTCGAACAGGCGGCCTGCATCGCGAAGCCCGTGATCATCAGCGCGGCGGTGAGTCGGTGGAGCACCTCGGGATCGCGCCGCGCGACGCCGGCTGCGTCGGCCAACCAGGCACGCAAGCGGGTTTGCACCATATCCCAGTTGTCGGGATCGATTGGGTCGATGCCCAGGCCGTCGGCCAGAATCCAATCGGCCCCGGCAGGGCACTTCGCCACGAGGTCGGCGTAGCCAGAGGCATTGAGGCCTTCCGGCGCTGCGGCGATCGTTTCCAGGTCGGCGGCCACGGCAATCGGCGCAGGGCAGTCGAACGTCTGCTTCGATCCTTCGAACGTGATCGACGCGCCGAAGGCCGTGTAGCCATCCATCGAGGCGGCGGTCGCCAGCGACATGTATTGCCGGCCGCAGCGATGGGCAGCCAGTTTGGTCATGTCGTTGATCGTTCCCGACCCGACGGCGATGGGAATTGCCTTGGTCGGGGCGAGCGCCTCTTCGATACGAACTTCGTAAGTATGCTCGGCATACAGGCCGTCGGCCTCGAAGACGAGCGGTTCATGGCAATGGTAGCCAGCTTGCTTCATTGCTTCCTGTGCATCGCGCCCCGCCGAGGCGAAGGTGTGTTCATCGGCGATAATCATACACGGCGAGTCGCCGAAGAGATCATGGAATATCTCGGCAACTTGCCGCCGCGCGCCAGGTGTGATTTGCAGCCGTCGGGTATCGCGGGCTTGTTGCAGTGCCGACTGCAGTCGGGCTTCATCGTCGTTCATCAATGTAGAAGAGGATTGTGCCAAGGAATGGTGATCTGCCGAGAGAAGAGAATGTGGACGAGCAAGGCAACGCATTATACACGATTGGCGTTACTTAGGAGACGTCTCGCGGAAGTGTCGTACGGCATTCAGCGTCACTTCGGGATAATCCGTGGCGAACGATTGTACGCCGAGGGCGAGAAGCTTCTCGAATGCCTGTTGATCCTTGCATTCGGCCGAAAAGGTTTGGAAGACGATGTCATTGAACTGCAACTCCTTACCCAGGTTTCGCAGGAAGCCGCTGCTCGGCATGAAGGGCTCGCTGCTGTTGAGATCGCCGACCTTGACGTGAATTTGCAAATGAGTGATGCCCTTGTATTTGGCGCGGCGCAGTGCATTGAGTTTCTTTTCAAGTTCTTGCTCAGTGCCGCGGTTCCACAGCAAGGTCTTCGATTCGGGGACGAGTTTTTTCCAGTCGCGAAGCAACTGGGGTTTCTCCGAGGTAAAAATAACCTGTTGCTCCAGTTTGTGCTTGCGAACGAGTGCTTCGAGTTGCTTGAGGTCGATCGACTTGATGTCGAGGTAGAGGAGCCGATCGGGGTGGCCTTCCATTTGAGTAAAGACGCTTTCCACCATCGGGATGCGCTCGCCGGCGAACTGCGGCCCGCGGAACGAGCCGACGTCGAGAGTTTCGAGCTCGGCAAGTGTCGACTTTTCGACGCTGCTCTTTTTAAGCTCGTCGTCGATTTTGTACGGCACGCGTTTGAAGTTGGGGTCGTGGAAGCAAACGATGGCGCCGTCCTTGGTCATCCGCAGATCGGCCTCCGGGGTGAGGCCATGTTGCCACGACCACTCGAACGATTCGAGCGTGTTTTCCGGCAGCGCATCACCTGCCCCGCGATGGGCCTGAATGTGAAACGGCGCGGGCTCATTTGCCTGGACAGCCGTGGCGACGAGTGCTGCAACCGTAAAACCGATCGCGGTTAAATGTTTAGCGAAAAATCGAAACAAATTTATGTTCTGATATAAGGACATGAGAGACCGCCCGCTTGAGGTTTCAATCGATAAGCCAACCAACGAGAGACGGCATTATATAATGAGGACGGGCTGTCTGCCCACAGGCGTATTGGCTGCCAGGAGTTGGAAATGGAGGAGGAGCGGTGTGTTATCATGGAATGAGTCACACCGGGTATGCGATGAAGTATCCATATTTAGCCTTTGAGGCCGTTTGCCTGCTTGCCGCATCGTTTTTGCTGCAGCTGGGCGGCGCGGCATGGGCGAACCCGGCGGTCGATTTTGGCCGCGACGTGGCCCCGATCCTGGAGCAGCACTGTATTCGCTGCCATCAGCCGACGAACAAGAAGGGCGATCTTTCTTTAGCTACCTCGGCCGATCTTGCCAGCAATTCGTATGTGGTGGCTGGCGATCCGGACGCGAGTTATTTGGCAGAGGTGGTTTCCGCCACGTCGGATGAAAAGCCGCTGATGCCGAAGGAGGGGAAGCGGCTATCCGAAAAGGAAGTCTCTACCCTGCGCGACTGGATTCGCGAGGGGGCGCACTGGCCTGAAGGCGCTGTGGTGAAGGAGCGATCGAAGGCTGATCAAAACTGGTGGTCGCTCCGGCCGCTTGTTGTTCAAGTTCCAGATGCTGCGGGAATTCCGGCGGAATGGGTCGCCAATCCTATCGATCGATTTGTGTATGCGCGGTTGACGGCGGCCGGGCTGAAGCCCAACCCACCGGCCGATCGACGGACGCTGATTCGGCGGTTGTCGTATGATCTGACGGGCTTGCCGCCGACGCCGGAGGAAGCGGCGGCGTTTGTGCAGGACCAATCGCCAAACGCATATGAGAAGCTGGTCGATCGGCTGCTGGCGTCGCCGCGCTACGGTGAGCAATGGGGACGGCATTGGCTCGACGTGGCCCGGTTTGGCGAGAGCACTGGATATGAGGTCAACATATTGGTCGACAACGTCTGGCCATATCGTGACTACATCATTCGTTCGTTCAACGAAGACAAGCCGTTCGATCGACTCGTGATGGAGCAACTGGCGGGCGATGTTGTCTCGCCTGGCGATCCGGCGGTGCAGGTGGCGTTGACGTACCTGGCTTGCGGACCGTTCGACATGGTGGGCAACAAAGATGTGGTGCAAGCCGCGCAGATTCGGGCCGACACGGTCGACGAAATGATTCGTGCCACCGGCGAGGCATTCTTGGGCTTAACGGTCGGTTGCGCACGGTGCCATGATCACAAGTTCGATCCGATCGCGCAGCGCGACTACTACAGTCTGTACGCAACGTTCGCGGGCGTGTATCACGAGTTGGCGAAGCCCGAGGGGGCCGCGCCGCCGCCCACCGGCGAACCGCTGCCGGGCATTGCTCACTTCGAGCAACCCAAGGAGCCGCAGCACGTCTTCGATCGGGGCGATGCCCAGCGAAAGGGCGAATCGGTTGTGCCGGCGAGTTTCAGCACGCTCGCGAAGGCGACCAAGGGGTATGCGCTCGCGGCCGGCGCGCCGGAACGCGAACGGCGGGCGGTATTTGCCAAGTGGCTGACGGCGGCCGACAATCCACTGACGCCACGCGTGCTGGCGAATCGGCTATGGCAGTTTCACTTTGGCGCGGGGATCGTCGCCACGCCGAACGACTTTGGCTACATGGGCGAGCGCCCCTCGCACCCGGAGTTGCTCGACTGGCTGGCATCGCAACTCATGGCTGGTGGCTGGCGGTTGAAGCCGATGCACAAGCTGATCGTGATGTCGCAGGCTTACCAGCAGTCGGGCGAGTTTCGCGAGGATGCCGCGCAGGTCGACGGCGATGCCCGCCTGCTGTGGCGATTCCCGCCGCGTCGATTGAGCGCGGAGGAGATTCGCGACACGGTGCTGTATGTTTCCGGCAAGCTCGATGAAAAGATGGGTGGTCCGGGCTTCCGGTTGTATCAGTACGCGCGCGACAACGTCGGAGTGTATTCGCCGCTCGCGAGCCCTGGTCCAGAAACTTATCGCCGATCGGTCTATCACCAGAACGCGCGGGCACAGCAAGTGGATTTATTGTCGGACTTCGACGCGGCCGACTGCGCGTTTTCGATTTCCAAACGGGTGCCGACGACGACGCCGTCGCAAGCGCTGACGCTGCTGAATCACAGTTTCACGATCGCGATGGCCGATGCGCTGGCGGAGCGAGTCGCATCATCGACCGACGCAACGGACCCTCATAAGCAGATCAAGCTCGGGTTTCGACTAGTATTGGGACGCGATCCTTCATCGACGGAGCAGGCGGCTGCGGCCAAGCTGGTGGAGAAGCACGGAATGCGGGCATTTTGCCGGGCGATTCTGAATTCGAACGAGTTGATTTACGTGAACTGACGATTGGCATTCGCTATGAGCAACCGACACGACTTTGCCAATTTCGCGCGTGAGCAGATTCTGTCGCGGCGCGGCTTTTTGTCGAGCTCGTTCTCCGGGTTGGCGGGCATCGGGCTGGCGAGTCTGTTGGGGTCGGACATGGCCCTCGGAGCGGCGGCCGAGTCGGGCGCGATCGGTGGCGCGGTTCGTCCTGGGCCGGCGCAATTTGCTCCGCGAGCGAAACGGGTGCTCCAGATTTTCTGCCCCGGCGGCGCTTCGCATATCGACCTGTGGGAGCACAAGCCGATGCTGGAAAAGCTGCATGGCCAGCCCATGCCGGGCGAAGAGAATCTAGTGACGTTCCAGGGCAAGAACGGCAACTTGATGAAGAGCCCGTGGCCGTTCGCGCCGGCGGGGCAGAGCGGCAAGATGATCAGCACGCTGCTGCCCAACATGGCGCGGCACGTGGACGACATCGCGTTCATTCATTCGATGCAGTCGAAGACCAACACGCACGGGCCAGGTTGCGTGTTCATGAACACTGGGACGATCTTCGAGGGCTTTCCCAGCGCTGGCTCTTGGGTTTCTTACGCTCTCGGCAGCGATAATGAGAACCTGCCGGCCTACGTGGCGATTCCCGATATTCGCGGTGAACCGCCGAACGGCAAGGCGAATTGGAGCAACGGGTTTTTGCCGGCGCAGTTTCAGGCGGTGGAACTGGCGGCCCAACAGCCGATCCGTAATCTGCGAGCGCCGGAGGGCGTGTCGCGGGAGGAAGACATGGCGACGCGCGACTTCCTGCGCTTGCTCGATGAAGAGCACCTGGCTCAGCATCCAGGCTTGTCGGAGTTGCAGGCTCGGATGAACGCCTACCAGCTTGCTGCGCGGATGCAGCTTTCGGCTCCCGCGGTGGCGAATCTGGACGCCGAGTCGCAATTCACCCGCCGGCTGTATGGTGTGGATGACGCCAACCCGCTCAAGGCGGCGTACGCGAAGAATTGCTTGCTCGCGCGACGACTGCTTGAAGAAGGCGTGCGGTATGTGAATCTTTACTGCGCGTCGCGGGCATCGGGCGTTGATGGGTTGTTGAACTGGGATGCGCATAAGACGCTCGAGGCCGACTACGATCGGCACGCGCCGATTTTCGACGAGCCGACCGCGGCGCTGCTGACCGATCTCAAGCAGCGCGGCCTCTTGGATGAAACGCTCGTGCTGTGGACGACCGAATTCGGCCGGATGCCGACGCACCAGGCCGGCGTCTTGGGCCGTGACCATAATCCGGACGGCTTCACCTGTTGGATGATGGGAGCGGGAGTTCGCCCAGGCGCAACTATCGGCGCCACGGATGATTTGGGCCGGCGGGCCGCGGTCGATCCGGTGACGGTGTGGGATTTTTATGCCACGGTGCTGCATATCCTGGGCTTCGACCACACGCAGTTGACTTATTACCACAACGGGCTCAATCGGCGGTTGACCGACGTGCATGGCAATGTGCTGCAGGGGCTGCTGGCGTGAGCGCGGGGTGGAGCTAGAGTCTCGATTCGGCCTGGCGGCCGACGCTAAGTGGAGTTCGTTTGTAGGATGCGTAGGATACGGTGGAAGGCTTTCGATTTCCCCGTGTTCTCCGTGGTGAATGCCTTGTTCACTGCATCGGTTGCATTTCGATGCAGATTGGTGACGGCGACTCGACGACTTTGTCGTTGAACACGAGCCGGCCGGTGTGCTGGTCGATCTTGAAGAGGGCGATCGAGTTGGTGTCGCGGCCGGCGGCGAGCAGCCAGTTGCCGCTGGGGTCGAGGTTGAACGAGCGGGGGTGGCTGCCGCGAATGGGCTCGCGTTCGACGAATGTCAGCTTGCCGCTGTCGGGCTCGATCTCGAATGTGGTGATTGTGTCGTCGTTGCGATTGGAGGTGTAGAGATATTTTCCAGTGGGGTGGATATAGATCTCGGCGGCGGTGCTCGGCAGCTTTCGATCCTTTTCGGGCAGGCCCTCGATCGTTTGGATTTCTTCGAGCGTGCCGGTGGCCGGGTCGAAGCGGAAAGCCGTGACGGTTAGCGTCATTTCATTGACGACATAGGCGAACTTTCCGTTCGGATGAAATACAAGGTGGCGAGGTCCGCTGCCAGGTGGGCATTGGCCGGCGCCGTGCGGTGTGAGACTACACTGTTCGGGATCGAGTTTGTAGATCACGACTTTGTCGGAGCCGAGGTCGGGGACGAACAGATAATGGTTGTCTGGATCGGTGCCGACGAAGTGGGGGTGAGGACCTTCTTGCCGGCTTTTGTCGGGGCCTGTGCCGGTGTGGCGGATAAGCGTGGAGTGGGGTTGGATTTTTCCATCGGCGGCGAGCGGGAAGGCTGCGATCGTGCCATCGCCGTATTGGGCCGTGAAGAGGCATTTTCCAGATCGGTCGACGACGAGATGGCAGGCGCCGCCGCCACCGGTGGGCATGGTATTCAAGAGCTTGAGCGATTGTTTATCGTCGGAGATTTCGTAGGCCGCGACGCCGCTTTTTCCGTTGGGTAGTCGTACCGCGGCATAGAGTCGTTTGCCATTGGGATGCAAGGCGAGAAACTCGGGCGTGCCGATTTCAGCAGCGAGCGTGGGCCGAGTTAGTGATCCCGTCTTGTTATCCAAGACCGCTCGATAAATGCCTTCCTGCTGGCCGTTTTTTGGTTCCGACATTCCGATCCAAACGATGGTTTGCTCGGCGTGAGCACAAACGGCAAGCAGGGCAACAAATGAAATAGAAACGAGTGCGCGGATGAATTGCATGGGATGCCTGTCAGGGTAGGAAGGGGCTGGGGGGAGCTAATAGCATAAGCTCCGGCTATGGATTCGGCGAGTAGAGGGTCTCTCGCGGGAGGTGAGTAAGCGGTATCTTGAAGTTATGCCTGAAAAAATTCCGGAAAAAATGCGAGCCGTGATGCTGAGCGAATATCGCGACGACGTGGCCGACGCGATTCGTGGACTCCAAGTGGTGGAGCGGCCAGTGCCGAAGCTGCGGCGTGGACAGGTGCTCGTAAAGATCGCGGCAGCGCCGTGCAATCCATCGGACTTGCTGTTGTTGCAGGGGAAGTACGGGACGCTGAAGACGTTGCCGACGGTGCCGGGATGGGAAGGGGCAGGAACGGTGGTGGCGAGCGGCGGCGGATTGTTGGGGCGTTGGCTCGTGGGAAAACGCGTGGCATGTGCTGTGCGAAGCGATCGTGACGGCACGTGGGCCGAGTATGTTGTGGCGAACGCGAACAATTGCATCGCGCTAAAAGCCGGGGTTCCGACAGAGCAGGGGGCCAGCCTGATCATCAATCCGATGACGGCGGTGGCGATGCTCGAGACCGCGCAGCGGGCCGGGCATCGGGCGGCCGTTCATACCGTGGCGGCCAGCCAACTGGGGCGGATGATGATCGCGATCGCGGCCGATATGGGCTACCCGCTAATTAATATCGTGCGGCGCGAGGCGCAGGCCGAGATCGTGCGGTCGCTTGGCGCTAAGCATGTCTTGAGCTCCGCGGACGAAA
>CAZGMU010000052.1:0-7163 GCA_964526975.1 uncultured Planctomycetaceae bacterium | reverse complement strand
TTCGCGAGCGAATTGAAAGCGCTGTGCGAGCGGCTGAAGGCCACGGCCGCGTTCGAGGCGATCGCGGGCGATATGACTGGCACGATGATCAACGCGATGCCGCCGCGCGCGACGGCTTACGTCTATGGCGCGTTGTCGCAGGAGGCGTGTGGCAACATCGATCCGATCGGTCTGGTGTTTCACGACAAAACTGTGACTGGGTTCTTCCTGGGCAACTGGCTGGATCGACGGGGCGTGATTGGAATTTTGCGGGCGGCCGGGCGTGTGCAGCGGATGATCATCGACGGCAAGATTGGGACGACGGTGCAGCGACGGCTGCGGCTGGATGAAGTAGTGGAAGGTCTGCTGCAATATGTGGAGAACATGACCGACGGAAAGGTGCTGATCATGCCGGGGGATGGCGCGACATCGTAGCTGAATTCGCAAGAATTCGGAATTGTCGGCGGCATGGCCGAATTCTTGCGAATTCAGCTACATCGGAAAATGGGTTTTGTGGCCGCTTTTAGTGCTTCCTATTGGAAAGAGTTTTCTCGTGAACGTAGGCAATGATATCGATGCAGATCAATCGCTGCCTTACGAATTGATTGCCACGGCAGCCTCCGGCACCGAGGCGATCGTGAAGCGCGAGCTGGCGGCGCTGGGTTACGAAGCGCGCACGACGACACCCGGCCGGCTGCTCTTTCGCGGCGATGCGGCGGCGATTTGCCGGACGAACTTGTGGCTGCGGGTGGCGGAGCGGATTTTGATTCGCATCGGCTCGTTTCCGGCGGCGGATTTCGATGCGCTGTTCGAAGGGACGATGGCCTTGCCGTGGGAGGAGTGGTTGCCACGCGATGCCGAGTTCCCGGTGCGAGGGCGATCGCACCGGTCGCAACTTACGAGCGTGCCGGCGCTGCAGCGAAGTGTGAAGCGGGCGATTGTCGAGCGATTGAAGAAGGCGCATCGCACGGCGACGTTGCCCGAGACAGGACCGCTCTACTCGATCGAGATCAGCTTGCGCGACGATGTGGCGACGCTGACGCTCGACACGACCGGCATTGGGCTGCACAAGCGCGGCTATCGGCCGCTCGTGGGTGAGGCGCAGTTGCGCGAGACGCTGGCGGCAGCGATGGTGCGGCTCACGGTTTGGCGGCCGGGGCGCGTGCTGGCCGATCCCTTTTGCGGGACGGGGACGATTCCGATCGAAGCAGCGCTGATGGGGCGGAACATCGCGCCGGGGTTGAAGCGCGAGTTTGCCTGTGAGGCGTGGCCGGCGCTCGATGCCGATTGGTGGAGACGTGAACGAGAGGCGGCGCGAGATGCCATCTTGCCCGCACTGCCCGAGCGGTTGTTGGCCTATGATATCAATGGCGAGACGTTGAGTCTCGCGCGCTACCATGCGCAGCAGGCGGGCGTGGCCGACGACATCCATTGGCAGCAGCGGCCATTCAGCGAGTTGCGGGCGAAGGCCGAATATGGGTGCATCGTGACGAATCCGCCGTACGGCGAGCGGATGGGAGATGATCGCGAGATTGTGGAGCTGTATCGATCGTTTCCGTTGGTGCTGAGGCGATTGCCGACGTGGTCGCATTATATTCTCTCGTCGCGGCCGGATGTGGAGCAGATTGTGGGCCAGCGGGCGACGCGACGGCGAAAGCTTTACAACGGGCCGCTGGAGTGTACGTATTATCAATTTCACGGGCCGCGGCCGCTGCGCGAGTCGGGGGCATCTTCCGAGGGAGAATCGAGAGAACAGGATGAAGGTGCAGCGGTTTTTGACCAAGCACCCTCACCCCTGCCTTCTCCCAAAGGGAGAGGGAGTAGCGTGGAATCTGCGGGCGATGTGCCGGCGTTCGGCGGATTGCAGGCGAGCGCGGCGCGGCAGGCCGAGGAATTTGCGAATCGATTGCGGAACCGGGCGCGGCATTTCCGCCGTTGGCCGAAGCGAGGGATCACGTGTTATCGATTGTATGAGCGCGATGTGCCGGACGTGCCGCTTATAGTCGATCGTTATGAAGACGCGCTTCACATCGCCGAGTTTGCCCGGCCGCATGATCGCTCGCCGGCGCAGCATGCCGATTGGCTCGACCTGATGGCGCGCACCGCGGCGAAGGTGCTGGAGGTGCCGCGCGAACGGGTGTTCCTGAAATTTCGCGATCGGCAGCGCGGTGATGATCAGTACCAGCGAGTGGATGATCGGGGCGCGACGTTCGTGGTGAGCGAAAACGGCCTGCGGTTCATTGTGAATCTATCGGATTATCTGGACACGGGACTCTTTTTGGATCACCGCAACACGCGGCAGATGGTGCGCGAGCGGGCGGCGGGCAAACGGTTCTTGAATTTGTTCGCCTATACAGGCACGTTCAGCGTGCATGCGGCAGCCGGCGGGGCCGAGAGCACGACGACGGTCGACAAATCGCCGACGTACACGGACTGGGCACGCGAGAACTTGAAGCTCAACGGTTTCGAGGGTGTGGCCCACAACATCATTCGGCGCGATATTCGCGAGTTCATGGACGGCCTGCGGCCGAGCGAGCAGTGGGACCTGGCGGTTGTCGACCCGCCGACGTTTTCCAATACGAAGGGGATGGAGAACGATTGGGACGTGCAGCGCGACCACGTGGGGCTATTGATGCAGCTTGCCGGGCACATGACGCCCGGGGGAGCTGTTTTCTTCAGCACTAACTTTCGACGGTTCAAGTTGGAGGAAGCCGCCCTGGCCAGCTATTCGGTGCGTGAGATCACGCGGCAGACGATTCCCGAGGATTTCCGGAACGAGCGGATTCATAAGTGTTGGGTGCTGACGCGGAACGGCTGATTTCCATCGGCGCAAGGGTAATCCCCTCCGCTGTTAACCCTTTTTCAAAAGAGGCTCACGCAGAGGCGCGAAGGCGCAGAGTAAAAATACATGGAACCACAAAGGCACGAAGGGCACGAAGAGTTTTGGAAGCGGCTGCAAAAGACCTGCTCATTCGTTCTTCTTCGTGATCTTCGTGTACTTCGTGGTTCCATTCCTTATTCTGCGCCTTCGCGCTTCTGCGTGAGATAATCTTTCGTCCAAGCCAACCGTGGAACTGTGTTTCCACGAATGGTTTGATTCGGAAAAGGGTTAACGGTGTAAGCCAATACCCCGGGCAGGACTCGAACCCGTTCAACAGTATAGCGATTTTGACGATTTTTCAAAAAGTGGTGCAAAAAGTGGGGCAATTTCAATCGACCCCAAACTAGGGGTAGTTATTGAGGCGTGGTCGCTTCTCGCGGAGCACGTTCGCGCGACGATTTTTGAGCTTGCTACGCACGGCAAGGCGGCAGCCGAAAGCAAAACCTCTCAATAATTTGTTACCGGTAACATTTTTTACATGCATGTAAACTAGACCCCTTGCCCGCAGCGGCGGACGGCAGACACTTGTATTGAACCGATTGATTTTCCTTTTTGGGGAAAGTCCGTCGGTTTTTTTGTTTTTATGGGAAAGGGTTTGCGATGGTTGTCAACAACGAACTTGAACGTCTCTTAATTAGCAAGCGTGAAGCGGCGGCGCTGCTGGGTATTAGCGAGCGTACGCTTCACGATCTCACCGTTGCTGGTAAGGTTCCGAGTGTTTTACTTGGGAAGCGAGGCCGGCGGTACAGCGTCAAAGCTATTGAAGCGTTCATTGAACGACAGCTTGCATCCTCGATTCAGTGAGGGGCGGACGATGGATACAGCAACAATTCACGGTGCGGCGTGCGCGCTCTTGCGCCGCGGTCTACCTATCGTCATCTGCGATGGGAAGGTTCCGCTGGGCGGCGAAGAGTGGCATCTAAAACCCGTCACAGAAGAAAACCTGCCTTCGCTCTTGCGGCAGGCGCGCTCGCCAGCAATCGGACTACGGATGGGCGATTACATCGACATCGAATCCGACGGTCCAGATGAGGAGGCGCTATTCGCTAAATTGTTCGAGGGCTGCGATATGCCGGTAACTCCGACGTATCAAAGTCCTCGCGGAAAGCATCGGGTCTTTCGAGGTGACGAGAGATTCCGCGGCACCAATCGGGCAGTGATTCATTTTAAGAATGGCGGCCCGGCGAAGCTCGGTGTGCGAATCGGCGCGGATGGCAAGGCCGCACAGAGTGTGATTCCGCCGAGCGCCAACCGCGAATGGCTTGTCAGTTTTGACGATGCTGAGCCGGCCGAGTTGCCGAGCGTTGTTGTCGATCGTGTCTTGGCGATGTTGCCGAAGCAGAAAGGACCCCAAAACGGGCCCCTTAGTCCAGCGGTCAGCAATGCGCCGCTGTCATCCGTGGCAGAACGTGCTCGAAAGTACGTCAGCAAGATACCCGGAGCGGTCAGCGGTGAAGGTGGGCACAATGCAACTTTTCATGTTGCCTGCGTGCTCGTGGTGGGATTCGGTCTGGACAGTGTGACGGCGATGACGGTTCTACGAGAGTGGAATCAAACCTGCTCGCCCCCGTGGGATGAGTGGGAGCTGCAACACAAGGTCGATGGCGCGAACGAACAACCAGGCGAACGCGGACATCTGCTGACCGATCATCAGGCAATACAGTCCAGTGGGACGCCTACGGCTACGTCGCACAGAAGACCAACCGACGTAGGGAACGCGGAGCGCTTCGCTGAACAGCATGGCGCCGACGTTCGCTATTGTCATCAATGGAACAAGTGGCTCGTTTGGGACGGCAGGCGGTGGGCCGTCGATAACAGCGGTGAGGTTATGAGGCGTGCGAAACTCACAGCACGTTCGATCTATATCGAGGCGTCAAAAATAGAAGACGAAGATCAGCGCGAAGCTATGGGCAAGTGGGCTGTGGCCAGCGAACGTCGCGAACGTCTAACAGCAATGATTGCGTTAGCCCAAAGCGAAAAACCGATACCGATCGCGGTCGAATCATTAGACGCCGAAGCGTGGTTGCTCAACTGTGACAACGGCACCGTTGATTTACGGACTGGCGAACTACGCGAGCATCGGCGCGAAGATCGTCTGACAAAACTCTGCTCCGTGGAATATCCCACGGAGCCGGGCATCGATCCCGAATTGTGGCTTGCGTTTCTCAACCGGATTTTCGACGGCAACGCGAAACTAATTGGCTTTCTGCAACGTCTCGTCGGCCTGGCCCTCGTCGGCGAAGTCATCGAACACATCTTGGCAATCTTCTATGGCGTAGGCGCGAACGGGAAAAGCGTTGCTATCGAAACCGTTTGTGGAATGCTCGGCAGCGACTACTCAATGAACGCTCCACCGGGGTTACTTATGGCGACGAAAAACGATCGCCACCCAACCGAACTGGCCGACCTGCACGGCAAACGATTCGTAGCAGCCGTTGAGACTGCGGACGGGGGACGACTGTCCGAAGCACTGGTCAAAGAGTTGACCGGCGGCGATTCGATTCGGGCGCGGCGCATGCGTGAGGACTTTTGGCAATTTCGGCCAAGCCACAGCGTTGTCCTGGCGACGAACCATCGGCCTATCATTCGTGGTACCGACCACGGAATTTGGCGGCGAATCAAGCTAGTGCCGTTCGTGGTCACCATTCCCGACCACAAACAAGACAAGCAACTTACAACCAAGCTCCGTGGCGAGTGGCCCGCGATCCTTCGCTGGGCCGTGGCCGGCTGCCTCGACTGGCAGCGCAACGGGCTCCAAGCACCTGATGAGGTGAGCGACGCCACGAGCGGCTACCGCGCCGATATGGACGTTCTTGGAGAGTTCATTGAGGACTGCTGCATCACCGGCCCCAACTGCGAAGTTCGCGCTAGCGATCTTTACCATAGATATCGACGTTGGGCTGATGCCCGAGGGGAGTTTGTTGAGACTCAAACGAAGTTCGGCGGCCGCATTGCCGAGCGTGGATTCGAGAAGAAACGCGCCGTCAGTGGCCATGTTGTTTACTCAGGCATCGGACTGCTTTCCGAAGGGTCCGAATAGTCCGAAGGGATTTTCCGTATGAAACGCTTATGTAGTGCTCGTGAGGCGCTTATACCGAAAAAGGGTTCGGACTGTTCGGAACCCGAGAAAAACGCTGTTCAACTGTTCGGAATGGGTGGCCAGCACCGCGCCCCCCAAGGCGACTCGACCCGCGACGATCCGCAACTGGCGCTGTGGCTATTCGAGCAAGAGCGAGCGTTGTACGCGGGCACGGCGGACCGGGCATGGTGATTCCCGGACAGGTACACCCGTCCATTGTGAACGCACGTCCCTAAGTGCTAACACTCAACTAAACATATAACCACAACCCAATAACACTCATAAACAACGTATTTCACGGTAAATACCGCATGCTAAGTAGTGAACAGCCGTATAAACCAAGAACACTCACGGTGGACGCCTGGACGCTTATAAACACCTGTTCACATTGGGCAAGATAGGCAGGGTACGTTCCTTCCGAAGAATACTAAATGGCGGTTTTTCCGTGGGTGCTCTGGAGGCAGGCAGCGACGGAAGGACCCTGAAGTTTTTGTTGTGGGTCCTTCCGTCGGGCTCACACGATTAGGACCACACGGAAAAACAATAAAAGCACACACCTTCATACCGCCCCATGGCTAAACCACTCCCCTGCATCCGGCAAGTTCTCCCACGCTGTCCCCGCTGCAACGGCTGCAAGCTGCGAGCGCGGCAAAGCAAGCGCGACGGCGAAATGAGAATTAAGCGTACCACCTGCCAAACGTGCGGGCTGAAGTTCAACATCATCGTGCAATAACTGCGTGTACAACCGTTGTAACTTTTCTCGCGAGAGTTGTATTTGTTTTCGCACCCACCCTGTTAACATTCAGAAAAGGAAAATCACCAATGAACAATTTCAGCGGCTTCGACCATCTGGCACCCGCGCGTGACCGGCAACTCGTGAGCGTGGGCTATTTGTGCGGACTACTGCAGATTCTCCCCGGCCAGCTTCGGGTGCTCATGGAAGATTGCGAGGTGAAGTTTGCCGAAGTGCGCGACGGCGTCGGCTACGTTCTGGTCGCAGACGCCGAAACGCTCGCGGCTAAAAACAACGAGCTGCGCGAAGAAATCCGCGCCGTGGAAACTTCATTCGAGCGCAACTAATGACCACACCCGCCAACATCATTGCGCTATCCGCGCCTGTCAGCATCGAAGCGAAATCGGCGCGCGTGCCGACCTTCGCAGCAACAATCTACACCGGCGGCGCGCTCGAGTTGAACGGCTGGAATATGCCGGTCGTCATCGATC
>CAZGMU010000051.1:7827-17872 GCA_964526975.1 uncultured Planctomycetaceae bacterium | reverse complement strand
GGCTGGGGGTTGAGGAATTTGCACTCGCCTGTCTCATTGCCTTTTTTTTAGCTGTGGAATTTCAGGCTCGAATCGCTCTTTGGCGATTCGCCTGCTCGTGCAACAATTCGCCCCATGTGGCGAAAACTCATCGACTATAGCACCTACCTGGTGGTCCGGGTCCTCATTGCCGTTATCCAGGCCTTGCCGTTGGAAACTTGCGAGAAGATCGCCAGCGTGATGGCAACGCTTGCTGGCCGTATTTTGCGTATTCGTGGCCGCGTTGTCGAAGAGAACCTGCGTACCGCCTTTCCCGACATGCCCGCCGAAGAGCGCGACGCGCTCGCCTGGGAAATGTGGCGTCACCTGATTCTGATGATCATGGAGATCGCGCTAACGCCGCGCAAAGTCCATGAGACCAATTGGAAAGAGCATTCCCACATTGTTAATCAGGAACCGTTCGTCCGCACGCTTCTTTCTGGCCGGCCGCTCGTCCTGATCTCGGGACATTTCGGCAACTTCGAGCTGGGCGGTTACCTGATGGGCTTGTTCGGTTTCCCCACTTATACGGTCGCTCGTGAGCTTGATAACCGCTACCTCGATCGATTCGTCAACGACTTCCGTGGCCGCACCGACCAGTACATGCTTCCCAAGAAGGGAAGCGGGGCCGATATTCAGAAAATGCTCGAGCGGGGTGGCATCCTCACGCTGCTTGGCGATCAGCACGCGGGACAGCGCCAGTGTTGGGTCAACTTCTTCGGCAAGCCGGCTTCGACGCACAAAGCCGTTTCGGTATTCTCTCTGGGTAATCAGGCGCCGACGATGGTCAGCTACGCTCGCCGAGTTGGCCGGGCCTTGCACTACGAAGTCGGTCCCGAGGCGATTTGCGATCCCCGCGACCCGAACTTCGAGCTGGGCTCGGTGCCGCTCTTGGCTCAGTGGTACACCAGCCATCTGGAAAATCTGATTCGCCGCTCGCCTGGTCAATACTGGTGGCTCCACCGCCGCTGGAAAGGCGAGCCCGGCATGAGAAAAAAGAAACGGCGACAAGCGGCCTGACTTTTTATCCGGTAGCTGAATTCTGGCGAATCCAGCTACGATCCTACCATGCGGGACAGAGCGCTAATGCTTCCGCATTCCCTCTCTCCTTGTCCGCGCGTGTAGCAACCGCGTAACATAGCCAATCGAGCCCCTGCACCACGGTAATCCTCGGCTTCATTCCGTGTATACATTTCGCCCGTTTCGAAACTCCGATCCGCCGCGCTTGGCCGATATTTGGCGCGACCAGCCACCGCAGCGAGGTCGGATGCAGCCGGCCACGCCTATGCTCTTCGAGCAACTGATCTACTCGAAGCCTTACTTTGATCCGGTCGGGCTGATTGTGGGTCTCTACAACGACATCCCTGTGGGCTTCGCCCATGCTGGCTTTGGCGCCAACGATGAACAAACGGCTCTCTCGACCGATATCGGCACAACCTACCAACTGATGGTTCGTGGCGATCACCGCGATGGCCCCTTGGCGAACGAACTTCTTGCCCACTCCGAAGACTACCTTCGCCGGGGCGGAGCCAAGGTGATCTACGCTGGCGGCGTTCGCCCGCTCAATGCGTTTTACCTGGGGCTCTACGGCGGCAGCGAGCTGCCGGGAATCCTGGCGGCCGACGCCAGCTTTCACGCCGCCTGCCAACAGCGTGGTTACCGCCCGATCGACCGCGTGCAAATCCTGCAACTCGACCTGGCCTCGTTCCGGGCACCGATTACGCGCAACCAACGGCAGCTTCGCCGCGAAGTGACGCTCGAGGAAACACCTTCGCCGCCGTCGCACTCTTGGTGGGAAACTTGCACGACCGGCGCGTTCGAGCGGATTCGCTTCTCGCTCACCCGCCCGGGCCACCATGAGCCGCTAGCCGATGTGTGGTTTTGGGACATCGAGCCTCTCTCGACTGCTTGGGGCCGACCGACCGCGGGAATGTTCGACCTTCATGTTCTCGCAACCGAGCGTCGCCGAGGCTTGGCTACGTTCCTGTTGAGCGAGGCTTTCGAGCGACTGCGGAGTCGGGGCATTCTACTCGTCGAAGCGCAGACGATGGAGCAAAACGCCCCGGCTATCGCCGCCTATAACAAGCTTGGCTTCAGGCAAATTGATGAGGGCGTTATCTATCGCAAAGATGCATGAGCAAGAGAAGACAGCGAGGATAAGCCCCACCGCTCGCTGCTATTGTGCAGTCGCTCGTGTCACTTCACTTCCGTCGCCTTCAGGCTGGCGATATATCGCGTCAGTGCTTCGCCTGGTTCCACCTGCAACGCTGCTAGTCTTACCGACAGCGGATCGCCTTTGCCGCGGCTCCGTAGGTCAGCCAGGTACTGCAACAGCACTTGCCGGCGTTCCGGCGGTGAATTCAAAAAGAAATAAACCCAAGCCCACGACTCGGCATAGTCCCGCTGATCGAGCTGCCCCGCCTCGGTCAGCTTTTCCAGACGCGACAGGTTCGGCCGCCAGTTGTCTCTCTGCGTCATATCCGCCAAGAGATCGACATGAGGGCGATTCAAGCCGTTCTGCCCACGCGGCACTTCGAAGTACTCCGCCAGTCCTTCGTCCAGCCACAAGGGAATTTCCGGCAGCGACGAATGCATGTACCCATGCGCGATCTCGTGGCGCAAATCCTCTGCCACGCGATCGTTCCAGTGCGCATAAATTGCCAGCCTTGTATCAGTCTCCAAGAAGAACGCTCGACGCGACGGCACGCTCGGAAAGTTTCGTTTCAAAAAATCCTGATACCGCTCCGCATCGCGAAATAGATAAACGTCAATCGGCTCATTGCTCTCCGCCAGGCCGAGCGTTCGGTTGACGTCGTCACGCTCTATCGTTAACTCGCGCACCAACCGATGATCGGCCGGCAGCGGAAAGTCACTGTGGAAGATCAACTGCCCAGCCGGCGTCTGAAAAGCGTCGGGTAGTTTCGACGACTCCGGCGCACCAACGGACGGCGACAACACTTTGGGTTGCGGCACGCCACGGCAGCCGGCTGCGAACATCAGTCCGGCACACAGAATCGACATCCAACGCATTCGGGCTCCTCCACGAAGCCCGGAATTCTAGCGGAATTCGGCGTTGGCTCGAAGATCAGAAATGAGGCCTCGGAAGCTCGGTATGCGGCTCATCCCGCCGCTCGCGACTTCGGGTACTGCCCTTACCACTCCCTTTAATCCCCGCCCCCTGCCGCTTCCGCCCCAACCGCCGCAAAGCCTTTCGCCGCAGCGCAACAAGGCAAATTTCCTGTCCGCCCGTCACGAGCTGCCGGCAGCGTACGTCGCGATATCCCCATCCGCGTACTCGCGAAACAAATGCCGGCAATTGCTCCGCCACGCTCCAATCCGAAAACTTCAGCGTCAGCACGAGCCCACGGATCGACAACCCGGGATGGCGCACGATCGACTCAATTTCGTCGAGCGTATCTTGTGGTGCGATATTCATATCGGCCACGATCCAGCGCACTCCCTCGAACTCGGTTCGACGAACATCCGTCCCGCGTTTTTTCAAATGACGGAACCGCGGATGCTCCAGCACTGCTGGTTCGACTTCGGCAGGGTCGATTCCCGTTACGAATAGCCCGCGTTCCAAGAGCGCCTGGCTGGCCCCGCCCGGTGCGCAGCCGACCTCGACACACTCGTCATCCTTTGCGAGCGGTAAGCTGCTCCATTGCACGGCTTCTTCCAGCTTGGCGTACGCTCGTGAGACTGCATGTGCTGGCAGCCGCACGGGAATCGCGCCGCCGGGCCAACGCTCGGTCGTCTTCACTGCCGTGTGATAACCGATCCACCACTGGCCCGGCTCGACTACGACGACATCCAGCACGCGGGCATGGCGGGGCGCCGCTTTGCGGTGTGCGGCCATCTCGCGAGCCAATGTCGATTGCTCCGGCACGGCTGCTCGAAGCGCTGCTTCGATCTCGAAGGATAGCGGCGTCACAAATGTGCCGAGGCCTTCGTCACCGTCCGCGGTTCGCTCTCGTTGCCACACATGCAGGTCGACCGGCACGCCGGATGTGGCGATCGCCGCGATCTCGGGCTTCTCCCAAAACTGTCGCACCAGGTCGGCCAGCTGTTCGCCGGCGAGTCGTCCCAGCGAGATGCCCTGGGTGTACGCAAATGTCCAACTTCGCTCGGCCAAAAGACGATCGTCGATGGGTCGCGTGCCGCCGTTCTTAAAAGTCAAAAAACCGGGCCGTGAAAACGACGGTCGCCACTCCGGCTCGACGTGTGCTACTTCCTGCTTAAGCACGTTCTCTGCGCCAGCTCGGCACGTCATGAAAACAAATTGCGAGGGACTATTTGACATCGAGGAAAGAAACAAGATTTTCGAACAGGAAGACACGGAGAGAACGGAGCGAAGATAAAGGCTGGGCTCGTACGACAGGTCGCATCCCAAGCTTTTATTCTCCTCAAAACAGCAGATGCCCCTCTGTTTCCTCTGTTATCTCCTGTTCTATAAAATGGTGAGTGGTGGTGCGGCAGAACCTTGTCCCTTTGTTACTCTAACCAATAGCCATGCCCGACAACATCCAAAAATCCGACGAAGAGTGGCGCGAGCAGCTTACTTCCGATCAATTCTACGTAACCCGCAAAAAAGGAACCGAACCGGCCTTCACCGGCAAGTACTGGAATCACCACGAAGAAGGCCAATACCACTGCATTTGTTGCGGCGCCGAATTGTTTCGCTCGACCGAAAAGTTCGACAGCGGCTGCGGCTGGCCCAGCTTCTATGCAGCGGCCAACGACACGATCGTCGACACCCAGTTGGACACCAGCCACGGCATGGTTCGCGATGAGATCATCTGCAGCCAATGCGGGGCTCACTTGGGGCACGTCTTTCCTGATGGACCTCGGCCGACTGGTCAACGCTACTGTGTGAATAGTGCGTCGCTCACCTTTGAACCCAAGCAACAGGACTAATGTCTGTCGACACCTCCTCCAAACGCCCGCTGACACAACTCAATTTCGAAATTGAGGCGGCCGAGGCTGACGCCAAACGCCTAGAAGTCGAGCGGGCCACGATCGCGCGGCTGGCTCGAAAAGCGTCCTGGCGGTTGCGGTACCTGCAACTGGCCCGGTCGATGCGTGCGCCGGCGGCTAGTTTTAGTTTGTGGAACACCGGTGTGATGTTCATCGGCTCGGTTATCACCGGTCTCTTGATTTTGGTCGCGGTGCATTTTCTGACCGGCAGTTACCCGGCCGCCTTTTTCGGTTTCTTGATTGGCGCGGTTGCCGGAGTGGGGCTGTTTGCATCATTGATATTCAATCCGCCTGATACGCTGCTTCCCGCTGCAATCAGCGAGGCCGAAAGCCACCAGCGACTCGAAGAAGCTCGCCTCAAGGAAAAAGTCGAGCGCATCGCCGAGACGAAAACTCGCCTCAATGGCCTGCTCGAAGAACGACGTGATCAGATCGCCTCGGGCAAGTTGCAAAAGGCGGCGCTCTTGCAGCGCAAATGGAAATCGATGCCCGAGGCCGAGTGGCAAGACTTCGTCGTCGAAGTTTGCCGCACGCTGGATGCCAAGGTCGAGCGCATCGGCCATTCTGGCGGCGAAGACGCCAACTTGATCGTTGATTTTGGCAATCGCCGCGTCGCCATCATCACCGAAGCCAAAGACCACAACGTCAGTAGCGCGACGATCCAAGCGGCTCTGGCGGCCAAGAACCGCCATCACTGCGACTCTGGCGCCGTGATCATTAACCGTCGCTTTACCGGCGCGGCCCAGGATTTTGCTCGACACAACGGCTGCTCCGCGATTGGCGTTAGTGAGTTCCCCGATTTCGTCTTGGGAAAAGTCGGACTCTAAGGGCCGCCTCTCTACCTCGAGTTCAGCGACTACAATCCGGCGAGCCGCCGAGGTTATCCCGACGGACCTTCCCACGAAGCGAAGTTGACGGCGATGAATTGGCCTCGGGCGGCTATATTACAACCTCGAAGTCTGTCTCCACCTAAAGGCCGCGCCCAAGATTCGAGGGTAGAGGGTGGGCTACGGCTGGGGGCTCGGCTATGCCTCGACCCCAGCCACCCAATCCAGCATTCACGACAGCAAACTGGCGGCACACACTTTGCACAGCTTCCGCGGCGAAAGGCAAGCCATGGCGAAAGACCGTTCGTTCTCTCCTCTATTCTTCCTCGTGGCGGTCGTTACCGCTGTGGCCGCCCTCTATTTCGCGCAGGCGATTCTGCTGCCGCTTGCGCTCGCGATCTTGCTGTGCTTCCTGTTGACGCCACTGGCCGATCGGCTCGAACGCTACCATGTCCCCCGTGTCGCCTCGGTGATTATTGTCGTCGGAATGTCGGTGACTGTTCTGGGTTGGGTAGGCTATATCGTAACCAATCAACTCTTCGAACTTGGTCGCGAACTACCCAGCCATAAAGAAACGCTGGTCGCGAAGATGAAAGTCTTCCAAGTGCCTGGTGCGCTCTCAAAGGTTTCGCAAACTATTTCCGATTTGCATAAAGAATTCACCAAGGGTAGCGATGAGAACAAAGACGCCCCAAATCCTTCCGCGTCGGATGTATCCAAGCCCCCTGCAACCACTGAATCACCGCCACCTGGAACGGCCTTCGACGCTCAACGGTTCAATATTTCCTATGAAGCAATCTTCGCGCAGATTCAGAATTGGATAGGCTCGCTCATCGCCCCGTTTACCACCGCGGGGATCGTCATCATTCTGGTCATCTTCATTCTGCTCGACCGGGAGAATCAGCGGAATCGACTTGTGCAGCTATTCGGCCGCGCCCACATGCACTCGACGACCGAAGCGATCAACGACGCGGCCCGCCGCGTCGGCCGTTATCTGCGAATGCTGTTTGTCGTGAACGCGACGTACGGAATCGCCATCGCCGTGGGACTTGGGCTCATCGGGGTTCCCGGCGCAATGACCTGGGGCGTGCTGGGGTTCTCGCTACGATTTCTACCTTACCTGGGACCGTGGATCGCCGCCGTGACGCCCATCCTGGTTTCGATCGCCACGTCGGTCGGTTGGACGCAGCCACTGCTCGTCGTCGGCTGGTACGTCATCGTTGAGCTCGTCTCGAACAATGTCGTCGAACCGTTGATCTATGGCACGAGCGTCGGGATTTCCACGGTCGGCGTGATCATCTCGGCACTCTTCTGGACATGGATCTGGGGCCCCATCGGCCTTATTTTGGCCATGCCGATGACCGTGTGCCTCATCGTGGCCGCCCGCTACGTGCCGCAACTGAACTTCATCACGATACTTCTGGCCGACGAGTTGCCACTTTCGCCTCCCGAACGCGTCTACCAGCGGCTCTTGGCTTTCGACTATCTGGAGCCGCTCAAGCTTGCGCGGAAACACCTCAAAGAGTCTTCGCTTGCCAGTTACTACGACGAGGTGCTGCTTCCCTCGCTCCGCATGGCGGAGCAAGATCGCCACGACGATCTGTTAAACGACGAACAAAGCGCGTTCATTATCGAAGCCACCGAAGACCTCGTCGAAGAGCTCGGCGACGAAGCGTTCGCGGCCATCGCCGCCAAGGCCGATCCTTCCGCCAAGCTAACGCTAGCAATCGACACGGCCCAACAGCACGATGAGGCAATGACCGCGCGCGTTCTCTGCATTCCCTTGCGTGATCAGGCTGACGAAACCGCCTCGCACATGCTGGCCCAACTACTGGTGGCCGAGGGATTCGACGTCATCGCCGAAAGCTACAAATCGCTGGCCAGCCAGGTCGTCGACCGCGTGGCCGAATCCAAAAGCGAGGTTATCGTGATCTCCGCTGTGCCACCGATTCGAGCACGCGACAGCCGCTTGCTGTGGAAGCGCCTCCGTAGTCGCTACCCAGACTTGCCGATCGTCTTCGGCTTCTGGACCAGTCTGCCGAACAAAGAAGATTTACCGATCGCCGACGGCGATCGAACCAGCAAAGCCGCGACAACGCTTACCGAAGCAGTCAGCCTAGTTCGCACACTCTCCGCCCAGCACCGCCTTACGCCCAAAACCGCGTAATTCCTCCACCGCCCAGCGAGCGGCGGGGTTCATCCCCGCTGTCTTCCGCCCCGCCAGGCACACCGCCCCAAAACCCACCGGGATAAACCCGGCGGCTCGCTTTATTATTGTGAACTCGCAATTTACTGCACCGCGGGGCGCACTGCGCTGTGTACTAAAATAATCTTCTTTTGCCCAACCGTCGCAAATTGAATTGTCGCCCGGCGGTTCTTGTCCGCGCCAGATAACGCAATAATTTTCCCCGGCCCATATTCCGGGTGTGTCACGGTCATTCCCTGCCGGAAAACATCCGGCGATACCCGAGGCAACTCCGTGGTTCGTGCTGTGTCTTGCCCCGCTTCGCGCTCCAGCGCGGCCGCCGTCTTGATCGATGCCGCCGCCACCGACAGCGCCGACTGCACTTGGCTTTTCTCAACACTTTCCTCAGCGGGCTCAACGGTCACGTCTTCAATCTGCCAGTCTTCCCACGGCTCACGACCGCCATCGTCGTGAACCTCATCCCAGTCGCTGTTGATTCCCGCGCCGAATGCGCCGGCCGCGTCGACCATCTCCATTTCGCCGCGTGGCATCTCCATGAGGAAGGAACTGGGGATCGTTCGTCGTCGCACGCCGCGGAAGTCACGCGTCACCGCGTAGCTAAGCTGCAATTCTTCTTCTGCTCGCGTAATACCGACGAACGCTAGCCGCCGCTCTTCTTCGAGTTCGTCCGGATGCTGCCCCACTCGCTCGTGCGGCAACACGCCATCCTCGACCGCTACGATGAACACCGCCGGAAACTCCAGCCCCTTCGCTGCATGCAACGTCATTAACGTGACTTTGTCCGTATCGGTGTCGAGATTGTCGGTCTCGTTGACGAGCCAGCTTCGCTCCAAATACTCTTCCAGATGCCCGGCGCCCGGGTTTTGTTCGTCAAACTGCCGGGCATCGGTGAGCAGTTCTTCGATGTTCGCGAGTCGAGCCTGATCTTGTTCATCATCGCTACCGGCCAGCGATGCTTTGTAACCAGACGCTTCGAGCACCGTGCCAATCACTTCCTCCAAGTCACCGTGCGCAACTGCGGCGATGCGATCGATGATCTCGACGTACGAGGCCACCTTCGCATACGTTCCTTTCGACAGACCCTCGATCTCGAAGGCCCGCCGTGCCGCTTCGAGTAGCGGCGTGCCGTAGCGATAGGCATGCTCCGTGATCCGCTCGATCGTCTTCCGACCGATGCCGCGTGGTGGCGTGTTCACCGTCCGTTCAAACGCCATATCATCGCGTGGATTGTTCACGAGTTGACAATACGCGAGCACATCCTTGATTTCCTTACGCGCGTAAAACTCCTGGCCCCGCACCATCTGGTAAGGAATACCTGCCGTGCGGAGCGCTTTTTCAATCGAGCGCGACAACGCGTTCACGCGATAAAAAATCGCGAAGTCGCTCGGCTTCCGCTTTCCGCAATCGACCGCCTCGTGGATCTGCTCGGCGATGCCCGCCGCTTCTTTGTCCTGGTCCGTATACGCCACTAGGCGCACCGACTCGCCCTCGCCGTTTTCGGTCCACAACTCTTTCTTTTTCCGCTTGATGTTGTGCCCGATCAATTCGTCGGCCACATGCAAAATACGTTTCGTGCTGCGGTAGTTCCGCTCGAGCCGCACGATCTTCACACTCGGATAGTCGCGCTCGAATTCGAGAATATTGTTGAGATCGGCCCCGCGCCAGCCGTAAATCGATTGATCCGGATCACCCGTCACGGCCAGGTTCGGGTAGTCGACCGACAATGCCCGCAGGATCACATACTGGGCTCGATTCGTGTCCTGGTACTCGTCGACCATCACGTAGCGATACCGAGCATCCAGCTCACTTCGAATTTCGGCATTCGTGTACAAGAGCTGCGCGACATGCAGCAACAGGTCGTCGAAGTCGACGGCCGATGAAGCCAACAGCCGCTCCTGGTAGGCCGGATACACTTCGGCCACCACGCGCGCGAGCATGCTGCTCGATCGCGGCTCGTACTTATCCGCCGTGATGAGCTTATTTTTCGCTGCGCTGATTGCCTCGCCCAATCGATCGGGCG
>CAZGMU010000051.1:0-7817 GCA_964526975.1 uncultured Planctomycetaceae bacterium | reverse complement strand
GAATAGTTGAGCGTGTTGATTTCCTTGGTCTCGATCACGCGTTTGATCGTTTGGCGCGAGTCGCCGGTGTCGTAAATCGTGAAGTTCGGCTGCAGACCGACATAGCTGGCGTACTGGCGGAGCAGTTTCGCCCCGAATCGGTGAAACGTGCTCAGCCACACCCGCGCTCCGGGCACCAGTTCGGCCACCCGCCGCTGCATTTCGTCCGCAGCCTTATTGGTGAACGTCAGCGCGAGAATTTGCGAAGGCGGTACGCCATGCTCGATCAGATACGCAATCCGATGCGTAATCACGCGGGTCTTCCCGCTGCCCGGCCCGGCTAGTACCAGCATCGGGCCATCCCGGTGCGTCACCGCCGCCCGTTGCGGCTCCGTCAACGATTCAAGCAGGCGTTCCACTATGCAATCCAATCATTTCAAAGCATTTAACTTCTGGGTGGCACCCAACGCCATTAAAACCCTTTCCCTAGCCACAACAAACACGAAAACCGCGAAAAGCAGATGCCTTGGGTGACTCTTGGCGTTTTTGTGGCCAGAACTTAAAAGCTCACGCAAAGGCGCCAAGGCGCAAAGATAAGAATGGATGGAACCACGAAGAACACGAAGGACACCAAGAAACTTTTGAAGAAGCGATGAAAAGGCTCGACTCCTTTCTCCTTCTTGGTGTTCTTCGTGGTAAATGCATTTCGTATTCTTTGCGCCTTGGCGCCTTTGCGTGAGAACATCTAAGGTTAATGGCGTAGGGTGCCACCCAGTACGAAATCTAGGTCCACTTACTAATCATCATTCCGAATTCACGTTCGATCGTACATCCCTCGCCAGACAACATTCGCCGACATCAAAAAACCCATCTGCACATCCGCCCACGGCCAATGCTAGCATCGACCGTGAATTTGCCGGAATTTTTCCGTAGAATCGTGCGAGCTTCGCGGGAAACTTGGTATACTTCCGCCGGCATCGACGATGTCGAAACGAGCGCTGCAAGCTCGCCAACCAGGCACACATTCAATCACATAGGGAGGGACCCCACCGATGACCCGCATTCCACTAAACCACGCTTACGAAAGCAACATGAACCTGCGCGAGAAGCTCCAGATGAGCTGTGCCGAGATCGGCCTCGCGGTTCGCACGACCAATTGCCTCGAAGAACGGGGTGTCTTCACAGTCGACGACCTGCTCCACTGCCGCCGCGAAGACCTGCTTAGCATCTCCAACTTCGGCGAAAAAACGCTCGAAGAAGTCTACAAGGCCCTAGAAAGTATCGGTTTCTACCGCCCAGGCCACGAACCGGCCGTCATGGCCTAGGCAATCTCGGGAACAACCTCTAGTGAGCTGCGGGGCTTATCCCCGCCGTCTTCCCACCACGCCACGCGCTCCGGTGCCTGTCGATAGGTATCCGTTTGTGCGAGAATAGGACAATAGAGCACTGCAACTGAAATTTGCTGGTTGGCCAGCCTGCGCCAGCCGATTTCCGTTGCCGATTCGCGCCCGAGTCCTATTCCTCGCTCACCGGCCCATCCATGTTCCCTCGCCCGCGCCTGTTTGTAAAAAAACGTGGCACTCGTCGAACCGGCTCGCGCTGGGCTGGCGAGCTGGCTGAAGGGCTGCTCTTTGCCGGGCTCATCGCGGCCGGCGCGTTCGGCCTCTACTGGCTCATTCACAAAATCGTCACGGTCCAAAATGCCGGCTGGTGGCCGTGGTTCGTCATGATCATCCCGATCGCGCTGTTCATCTACGGTGCTATCGGACTGGTCGCCTTGCTCTGGCAACAAGCCGCCTCGACCGAGCGGCGCGCCGCGGCCGTTCGCAACGCGACCGGCTGGGAACTTCCCGGCATCGTTGCGCGACCGGATCACCCGGCGCTTCCCAGCGTGCCGGCCATCGACGTCGTCACCGACAGCCCCGGCATTCGGCTCGCCTATCGCTTGCCGCTCGACGCCGCCGCTGGCTGGGTTTCGTTCACGATGGCTGCGGTTTGCCTGGGCTGGAACACGCTGGTCGCCGTGTTCGTCGTGCAGGTCGTGCGCATGGAAAACGACAAAGCCAAGTGGCTCTTGGCATCGATCATGGTCCCCTTCGTATTGGGTGGCATTTGGACGCTCATCGAATTGGTTCGCCAGGTGCTCTTGAACATGGCCGTCGGCACGACGCGCGTCGAAATCTCGCAACATCCGTTTCATCCCGGCGCCGTGTATCAAGGCCTTGCCTCTCAAACAGGTCGGGTGCATGTGCGCTGGATGAATGTGCAGCTCGTGTGCGATGAACAAGCCATTCATCAACAAGGCACCGACACCCGCCGCGCCATCTGCCGCGTCCATCGTTCGACACTCTACAGCCAGCGCAAATTCGACATCACGCCCCAACACGCGTTCGAGGCCACGTTCGATATCACCATCCCCGAATCGGCGATGCACTCATTCGTGTCATCCCACAACGCCATCATGTGGGCCTTGCTCGTCCGCGGTCGCATGGCCCGCTGGGGCGACTTCGAACGACGATTCCCAATTTACGTTTATCCAACGACCGAAACGCAAAAGCCAACCTCTGCTCCGCAACTCACTACTGCAACTGTAGCTAAAAACATGTTCTAAAATTCCCCTCCCTTGTAGGGAGGGGTTGGGGGAGGGTTCGAAAAACCGCGATTTTCTCTCTTGGCTTATCCTCTAGAAGAGATAAGAACTCTAAAACACGTTCTAAGACCTAGCGACCGATGTCCACGCCCACTATCCGCATCACGTTCGACGCGCCGACCGCCCATTATCAGCCGGGCGATCGCCTTTCGGGCCGCTTCACGGTCGAAGGAGCGACACCTCGTTCCGCGCGCGCGATCGAGCTCTCGGTCCTGTGGTACACGGCCGGCAAGGGCGAAGAAGACATAGCCGTCCATCATTTCGAGCGACTCGTCGACGAATCGTCGTGGCCGCTCGACCTTCGCATTCCCCGCCGCTTTGCCACCGAGATGCCGGCCAGCCCGCTTAGTTATGACGGAGTGATTGTAAAGGTTTGCTGGTGTGTTCGCGTGCGCGTGTTCCTATCACAAGGACAAGAATCGGTCACCGAAGCCCCGTTTACCTTCGGCAACGTCCCCGCCGGCCAAATCGAACAACCCATCGCCGACTAACGACGCCCGCCCCCAACGCCGCTCGCGGCTTAGCGCATCATTCCAACAAATTCGATATGCCCCCCACCACACCACCTCCTCCCATGCGTTCCCCTTCCCGTCGCGACAACCCCTTCGCGACGTGCTGGACGACCGCTGGCGCGATCCCCTTCCACTTCCTGGCTGGCCAAACGGCGAACCAATTCGTTGGCCGACTCGCCACCCAGCACTGGCGCGGCGCCATTATCGGCCCACACGGCAGCGGAAAATCAACACTGCTAGCAACGCTCCGCCCCGCCCTTTTCGCTGCTGGCCGAACGATCCACGCCATCACTCTCCGCGATCGCCAGTGCCGCCTGCCTGCCGATTTCCTCACAAGCGCCACGGGCACTCAGTCGCTCCTCATCATCGACGGATACGAGCAACTCGGCTGGCCCACGCGCATCGCGACATGGCTACATTGCCGCACCACCGGCGTCGGCTTGCTGGTCACCTCGCATAAACCCGTGCGCATCCCCACACTGGTGCAACTCGCTCCCGATCGTCAACTCATCGAGCAACTTGTCGACGCGCTAGGTAGCCAGGTATCCACTGACATCACGCGCGCGGACATCGCCGCTAGTCATGCCTGCTATGGTAGCAACGTTCGCGAGATTTTCTTCGCGCTCTACGATCGCCACGAAGAACTGCGCCGCGCGGCGAACCACTCTCTCGCGGCTTCGTAACGAAGGAGTTGAAAGGACTCTCCATCGACGCGCTCGCGCCAGGTCGCCGCGATCGATGCAATCGTTACAGCTTCCCGCGCCGATGTTGCCGCAACGCAACATGCGTGGGGAAGCTGTGGTTTCTCGGCAACAGGCCCCACCCGCCGCGTGGGCGCAGTCTATAATTCAACGAAGATACCAGTCAAAATCTGGTTGCGTTTGCAGCGTTTGGGTCTCATCTGTCGCCACTGGTTCGGCGTTTGCTGGCAACATTTCGTTAGCCGGCACAGCTTGCCCAGCATGCAATTCCAACCAATTTGCTCGTCCCTTGTCGCGGCACATTGCATTCCGCCGCGCGGCTGGTTAAACCAAAAGGTAGGGTCCTTCTCATCTTAAAGAAGCAAGTGAGCCTTTTCATGTCAACGAATAAACGACGTCTCATCACGGTTGCCGCAGCGCTTGGTTTGCTAACGCTCGTGGCTAGTGGCGCACACGCGCAGTGCTGTGGAACCACGACCACCGCGTTCTACCAACCGACCACCGTTTTCTTTCAGCCAACCACTGCCTTCTATCAGCCAACGACCACCTTCGTGCAGCCCACGACGACGTTCGTTCAACCAACCACCACCTTCTACTCCGGCGGCTGGTACCCAGGCTACTGGGCCGATCGCTGGCGCATGCGGCGCTGGGGCGTTCAGCCGACGACGGTCGTCGCCGCCCAACCAGTAACATTCACCGCGGGCTTCGCGCCGAGCACCTGCTCGTCGTGCCAGACTCAGACAAATTTCGTCGCGGCTTACGCTCCGGTAAGCTCATGCTCAAGCTGTTCGACATGTGCGTCCTGCGCACCAAGCACCTGCTCGACCTGCACGGCCGGCTATGCTCCGTCCTGCCCCTGTGGTTCATCGTGCGGCTGCAGCACGGATACAGTTTCCTCTTGCCCGAATTGCTCGGCGGGAACCGTGGTCCAGGCCTCGTATCAACCTTCGTCCCAACCCCAGCCCTCGTGCGGCTGCTCGGCAACGACCAACTACAGCCAGCAATCCGTGCCAGTACAGCCGCAGCCGACACAAGTAACTCCGCCACCAGCTCCGCCAGCCCAAACCACTCCTCTTGCCCCCACGCCAGACCCACGTCCGGGCCTCGATCCCAATCAGCCAAACGGTGCCGCCGCCACAACTACCAACCGCCCAATCGAAAGCGCCCCACCACAAGCCACTCCACAACAGCCACAACAACCCGAGCCGTCGAACTCGCCTCGACCCGAGTACGATCTAAAGAACGAAGTCAAGAAGCCCGACAGCTCCACTTACAACGAAGCGCCGGCCCTATTCAGCCCACAAGACCGCACTGCTCAACGCAGCATCGCACCGGTCCACCACGCGCTCTACTTGCAGCCGACCGGCTACAACCAAGTCTCCACCGGTCGCACCGTAGTAACCGCCGAACAAGCCCAAAAAGACGCCATCGGCTGGTCCAACTAGCCTTACCGTAAGTTAAACCAGCGAGCCGGGCCGTCTTCGGCCCCGAGTGAAACCCCAACACTCGGGACCAACGACACCCCGGCTCGCTGTATTTTTCTACCCCATCTCGCATCTACCCCACACTCTTTACCGCACGATCAACACCGAGCAAGGCGATTCCCGCAATACTTGCTCCGTCGTGCTTCCCAATAGCAGCTTTCTGAGCGACCCTGCGCGACTTCCCAGCACCGCCAAGTCAATCGCTCGCTGGCGAATCAGCTTAAGGATCTCTTCCGCCGGCCGACCTTCGACCACAATCGCCTCTTGCTCCACGAAGCACCGCGGCAGCGCCGTGCGGAATTTCTCAAGCTCCGCTCGTGTCGCTTCTAAACTCTCACGGTACTCCTGCTTCCAAGCATCCGCCATTGCCGCTACGTCGGGGTCTCGCTTCGCCTCGACCCATTCCGGTACTTGCGTCAGGAACATTGGTTTCACCACGGTCATCAACAACCCGTGAGTCTCCGGTGGCCATGTAAACGCTTGGAGCAACTTCGATGTCTGCTCAGCAAACTGCCTGGCGTCGAACGTCGCCAACACATTCATCTGTCGCATCGCCGGGCCTGGCGATTGTTTCGCCGGTTCGTCGGTCGCCCCGACACTCTTCACGATCAACACGGGAACTTTCGCCGAATGCACGACGGCGCGGCTAACGCTCCCCAGCATAAAGTCAGCAATAATTCCGCTCGTTCCCCGAAACCCAACGGCCACCACATCGGCCTTCTCCACTTCGATCGCATCCAGCAGAACCATGCCAGGCGCCCCCGTCACCTGCCGCTGCTGCGCTCGCCCCCGCCATTCTTCCGGCAACCGCTCCACAGCCGCTTCAAGCACCGCCCGGCTTAGCGCCGTACGCGCCCGTTGCTCGACATCAGGATCCAACCGATCGTCCTCGAACGAAACCTGCGGTGTCGCAAAAAGCAACAACAATTCATCGTGCTCAGCCGACAACAGCCGCCCCACGAACTCGACCGCCGCGAACGAATTCGACGACCCATCCACACCAATTAAAACTTTCATAATTTATTTCGCCTTACTCGATGAATTCGGCGTCACGCTCTTTGGCTGCTTGGCTCCGGCTCCTTGCTCCTTGCTCTCCGCTTCCGGCTTCTTCAGCTTCGGCTTGAACACCAGATGCACCGGCGCTCCCAGTGGTGGAATGCTTTTCGTGATTGCTTCGAACTCCAACTCCTCATTCGACTTCGAGCTCTTCACCGGAATGTCGAGCATCGCCGAGCCAAAATTGGCCACGCACACAAAGTCGCCTTGCTCGGCCTGATAGTAACGCTTCTTCGTATCGGGATCGGTATAGAAACTGCTTCCCCCAAACACGAACGGGTACGCCATTGGCTTGCCCGTTTTTCTGTCTTTGATCCAATCCTGAGCTCGCGCCGTTTGCGCCTTTCCTTTATCATCCAAGTACCGAACCAAGACCTCGATCTCCGTCCCCGCCGGCGGCACGTATTCCGGCTGAAATCGCACTGGGTGTCCCGTCTCGGCGCCCAGGCTCAACAATGCCGCATGCACGAGATACGCTTTCGTATTGGCCGAGATAATCGATTCATGCTCCTTCGTATTTCGCGTGCAGGCGAACATTTCGAGCATTCCTTCCCGGAGCGCGACCTCCCCCTCGACGATCACGGTTTTCTCTGCCGGATCGATCCAGATCGGATACTCTTTGGATAACCGCCGGGCGCCTTTCGGTTCCGGCATTCTGGGCCGCGCCGGACCGGTCTTCCCCAGACTCGCGCTCGGGATTTGATCCGTATCCGCCACCGGAGCTGCCTCGTCCGCATTCGACAGTGGCGCGAGGATCAACACGCTCATCGCAAATATCGCGATAAAACCCCTGTTCGTCGCGTTCCACCAACCGATTCGAGACCGCATAATCGCATCTTCCTCCCGCGCCCGACCCTCGACCATTCTCTTCCTCAATTGTAAGATAGCGACGCCGCGTACCGCCGTCTATTTAACACCTTTTGCGCTTCACGCTTTGACACACATCGGTCGCCGCGCTAGCCTTCATCCCTCTCGTCCCATGACAACGATTATTTCCGACGAATCCGCCGATCACATGCCCGATTTGCAACCCCTCTGGCATCACAAAGCGCCGCGTGAACTGGTAGAAAGCTGCCCGGCCGACGACTTCGTCCGCGGCTGGAAAACCTGGCAGCGACATCTCCGCAAACGCGAAAAGCCGATCGACACGCCATTCTCCTCGAAGAAGAAATCGCCGCTGCTGTGGGGCTGGCCCGGCGAGTGGGGCCGCGACTCGGTTAAAGACAGCATTCAGTCACCTACCACGCTGGCCGAAATCGTCATCGGCGACGATCCGATCGCCTCGCCCGAGTTGCCACTCGCTATGCAAACCGCCGCGCTCGCCTACGCGATGCCCAAGCTCTCGCGCGAGCTGCCCGCCGAGTCGTGGTGGCAACTCCTCGAACGCCTGCGCGAGATCGCGACCCAGGCCCAAGCCAACAACATCGCTTGGCCT
>CAZGMU010000050.1:15327-17938 GCA_964526975.1 uncultured Planctomycetaceae bacterium | reverse complement strand
TCCTACGGCGCCGAATGCTCTTCGAATGTTGTGTATACCGCTCCGCCGGTCAACCACGCTCCCGCTCCCCAACAAGAAGTGACGTATTCTCCGCCAACGACCTTGGTGAACTATCAACCAGAAGCGCCCGTTTATGATCCGGCTGACTACGCGACCTCGGACCTCGAACCCGTGAACAGCAGCTACGTCATCGAATCTGGCGATACCTTCTACGAAGTGTCGCTAAAAATGTACCACACGAGCGACGCGGCCGAAGCGATCGCGACCTACAATCTCATCCCAATGAACGCCACTCTGCGACCCGGCCAAGTCGTCTACCTCCCTTCGATCAGTGCCGACGGCGAGCTATCGCGGTCGAACGCTCCCTCGGTGGTCGTCCGATAGTGAAAATAAAATAACCACGAGCCAAGACAATTTACGAGAGATCCTTTATGACACACGACATGCTTCCCCTCCTCTAGCTACTCTACAGCTCTCCCATCCAATTGCCGCCTGCTCGGTTTCGACTGAGCAGGCGGCTTCTTTTTTGCCGTCGCGCCTTTACGTGAGACTATCCACCGTCGAACCAGCGATGGAACATGACTTTCCCGGATTTTTGGATTTGGAAAGGTCAACGGCGCGGTGGCTCCCGACAGGCCATAAAGTCGTGATACAATGCAACCTCTGGTTGGCATGAACAGATGGTTCCTTCTCGCTTTTTCTTGCAAGCCATATGTTTGATCCAGAGCCGTCGCAACGCGAACCGAACAAGGAACGAACCCTCGTCTCCGATACAGGGAGCGAGGAGACGAAGAGCGGCGCAGCGCCAACCGACATGTCGATGTCAGACGTAGTGCCAGTGAGTTTTGAGACTGGCGACGCGCCTAGTTTTCGTCCGCCAACGCCGATCGTGCCGGTCGAGTCGCCTTTGCGAAAAGAAGCGCGGGCCGGTAACACAGAAAAAGACGCACGACCAGTTCCGCTGTCCCCAGGCACGCGACTCGACGATTTCCAGATCGTTCAGCTACTTGGTCGCGGCGCCTTTGGAAATGTATACCTGGCTCGGCAGCTATCGCTCGATCGCATGGTCGCGCTGAAGGTCTCGGCGAATCGCGGCAGCGAAGGGCGCACGATGGCGCGGCTAGAGCACCAGCACATCGTGCAAGTATTCTCCGAGACGGTGGAGCAAGCGACCAACGAGCGGCTGCTCTGCATGCAGCTCGTGCCGGGCATTGGGCTGGAGAAGTTGATCCCCAAGTTGCATGAGCGGAGTGGAAATGAAGATGGCGCTCCAATCCGCTGGAATGGTCGGCAACTGCTGGCGATTATCGATGCGAGCAAGTCTGTTCCGCCGGCTCTCGATGCGCTCGCGCTCAAGGATCGCGAAGCGCTCGAGCGGATGAATGATATGGAAGTGGTGGCATGGTTTGGCGGCCGGCTGGCCGAAGCGCTCGATTTTGCCCACAGCAACCGCGTGCTGCACCGAGATATCAAGCCCGCGAACATTCTGGTCGATTCGTACGGTCGGCCGATGCTGGCGGACTTCAATATCTCATCACATCGCACGGAAGATCAGAAGGAGGAAATGTTCGGGGGAACATTCGCCTATATGTCGCCCGAGCATCTAGATGCATTCAATCCGGCCAATGACACGCAAACCGATGCCGTGACGGCCCAGTCCGACATTTACTCGCTCGGCCTGGTGCTCCACCAAATGTTGGAAGGCAAGCTCGTTTTTCCCTTGCCGAATCGCGCGCGACCAATGGCAGAGATGCTGCACGAGATGGCCGAGGAGCGACGGACAAAGCGGCCCGTATGCCATGAAGGCATGCCGGGATCGCGAAAGACGCTGGAACGATCGATCGGGCGCTGCCTGGAGCCGGCTCCGGCAGATCGGTTCGCCAGCGGCTCGGATTTGGCGGAGCAACTCGATGGCTGTCGGCGGATGCGGCAGATCGAGATGCGGTTGCCGCCCGTGCCGAAATTGTTGCGAGGCGCGCTCAAGCGGCCATTCGTGTGGATGATCCTGCTGGTGCTTGTGCCTCAATTCGTGGCGAGCGTCGTGAACTTTGGGTTCAACTTCTCACAGATCGTGCGGAAAGAAGTATCGCCTCATCGCGAGTTCTTCAAGATGGTGGCGATTATCTACAATCTGATTGTCTACACGGGGGCCATCACGCTATTTGTGATTACCATTCGGCCGGTGCTGAAATGCTGGCGAGCGCTCGAAGGTTGCGAGCCGGTCAGCGATGAAGAAGTGGCGATCGCGCGGCAGAAGGCGCTGCGGTTGCCGATCTGGTTTGTGGGCATCACAGCGGTCGGCTGGTATGTGGGCGGCGAAGTGCTGCCGCTTATCGTAAAGATCTTTTCACCAGAAAACTCCATTGCGCACTTTATGATGTCGCATTTGGTCTCAGGATTGATCGCAATGGCATACTCGTTGTGTGGCACACTGTTCGTGGTACTGCGGGTGTTGTACCCGGCGATGTGGGTAGATACGCGAGAGATCACTGCAACCGCGCGACGCGAGTTGAAGCCGGTCTCGTTTTGGCTCTCGCTCGCTCAATATTTGGCCGGGGCAGTCCCACTGGCGACTGCCGCGTTTCTGCTGATTAAAGGCGATACCGATGCA